>SFBL01000213.1 GCA_007095785.1 Microcystis aeruginosa Ma_SC_T_19800800_S464 | reverse complement strand
TTTTGAGATAACAGGAACTCTTGCCATGGAGATAATCCTTAAGAGTGAAGTTAAAGTCCCTTACCGCAACACAATCAAGATGTCTTGTCTAACAACGCTTTACCAATAAAGCTGAGAGGTAATCCGAACTAGGGAAGTATTCGGAAGTCTGTGCCAGATTGTGTCTCAATGCGGTAGTCTCTACTTGCGTCGCCTAAATTGGTCTAGGCAAGCCCCGTCCCTTTTAGGGCGGGGTTAGTGACGGTCTTTCTCTCGATAGTTTTCACCCCGCAGTCAGCTTTTTCGTTCTCTTTTTTCTCGATTTTTTTTAATCTTCTCGATGGAAAAGGGCGATCGATAACGTTTATTTCGATCGCCTGTTGTCCTCAACTGGCTTTTTCTAGTTGTTGAACTGCCGTCAAATATTGAGTCGCTCCTATCGCCAAGCGAGCTGCATCGAAAAAGGCTTTTTTGTCATCTTTCAGGATTTTAAGCCAAAAGTCGAGATAACTGGCGTGATGTTCCAGTTTGGTATCGATACCCAGTTGATTGCAGACCATCGCCGCTCCGATCTCGGCGATCAACTCCTCGAAAGCGTAGGACCAGGAGCCGAACTTATTTTTGAGCGGACGGTTGCAACGTTTTTGATGTCCCGTCCAATGTACCAACTCGTGCAGGTAAGTGGCGTAATAGGCGGCGGCGTTGGAGAAAGTTTCGTATTCGGGTAATCGGATCGTGTCGGTGGCGATATGGTACATGGCGACGTTGCCCCCGAATTGGGTTTTTGGCAGGTGTTGTCGGATAAATTGTTCGACTTCTGGCAAACGGAGTTCGCTATTTCCCGAAATAGTCACCTTTCTTTGGCGGATAAGAGAATCGATCTTCACGTCACTATTCGAGTCATCGATACAGGCGACATTGAAGACGTTATGGAACTTAAAAGCCTTGTAATAGAGAAGTTCGACCTCTCCTGTCTCTGGGTTTTCGGTTTCTTTGACATTCGTGCCGCCCCATCGTAACCAAGTCGATTTCGAGCCGTTCTTGACCGTCCATCCCACCTGTTTAGCCTGAATGAAACTGACAAAAAATGGATGTTCCCATTGATTTATGGTCGAGTCGATGCTGCAGAGTATGGGATTAATGCCCGTGTATTGATGACCGGTGATCAGGTTTTGGTAGGGAGTCGCGTGCCATGATTTCGTCCATGGTTTTACTCCCTGTTCGATCAGGCCGATCAGTTTGTCGGTAATGAGTTGGAATTTATCGATCGCTTGCGGTTTGGACATGGGTTGTACCTCGTTGGTTTTTACCCCATGTCGAAGGATTTTCTGAGACTTTTATTGTAGTTTTAATTCTTGGTTCTTCGTTACTTGTTATGGTTCGATAGGGGGGCATAAATGGACTAAATCTTTATCTGGCAAGAAATTTAATTGATTAGTTCGCTCTAGATCGAAAACAATTAACAATCATGGTTTTCAATCTACCAATCTGGTGATTTTCAAGATTAAATAGCATCATAAATATCGATTATTATAACATAATTTTTGTTTATTTCTTTGAATAACAGGTCGGATTAAGGCTAATTTTCTAATCATTGTGTAAAAGAATAGGGTTTAGTCTATCCTGAAATCAGATTCTTTGGCAAAACAAAAACTGTTCAATAGATTTTATTCAGTCGATTGACTGTAGTTAAAAAGTATAAATTGTTCGGTTAATATCAATTAACTATAGGTGAAACGCACCCCCGGAATGAGGGTGCGAGAGAGGTCAAGGATTAACGAGTGCGGCGTGGCGATTTAGCCGTGGGCAATGCCGGTTCGTTACGTTCGGGCAATTCACCCAAGGAGCGAGCGATAAGGGTGTTAACCGCTTCAGCACTCCAACCGTCAACGCAGGTCAACATTCGGGTGCTTTCCAAGTCGATCAGTTGATCGCCGTATTCGTTGAGAAAAGCGTCGATCATTTCCAGTTGCTTTTTCTCCTCGTCGGATTGACGTGTGCGCCAGTTAAAGCAGACGGAATAATAAGGTCCCTCCGTACCGACTTCTTTCTGAAAACCGAGGGTGAAGATGCCGAGTGCGGGTTCACCGTTATTCATAGCGGCTTGGACGGTATTGAACAGGGCGGAAATGCTCTGTTTTTTGATATACCCGACACAGACGGTATTGGGGGGCAGAATTTCGGCGGGTACATTAGGAGCCGAGATAAAAAATAGCTGAATCCACAGCACGTTATCGGTTTTACCTAGAGTACCGAAATATTTCGATACTTTGATGATATTTATGTCGATCTTGTCCTCTGGATTGGACTTGCGATGTTGCGGGTCGGAACCCCCGACGAAGATGCCGCCTCCCCCGTCTTTACAGTTGAAACGAACCGAGTAGGGAATATCGGGAAGACAAATGGAGTTAGTGGGACGACTACCGAATACCTTAAATGTCATGTTGACCTCTATGTTAATTTTTTTACATCTAATGCGATAGCTTTTAAATTTCTAAGTTTTTAAGATTTTTGATTTTATTGATAGTTTTATGATTTATTTTCTTAAATTCAAGCAATTATAAAAAGCGAGGGAAATCTCCCCCGCTTGTCCGATTAAATATAGCTAGTGGGTTACTTTAATCTGACGCTGAGAAGCGGTTCGAGAGTGGTCAGCTGCCGTTCCAAGTCCGCATATTCGGTTTGATACGCCCGTCCCTCATCCGTTTGTTGCAGTCTGACGAGACGAGACCGTAAAAGGGCGATCTCTTTTTCCATGAGGGCGATCTTCTCTTGGTTTTGATGTTGGGCTTTCTCAGCTTCCAACTCGATCAATTCCTTGAGCGATTCGAGGTCGGCATGGTTTTCGGGTTTTGGCTTCTGGGAGCGCAATTGGAGAATGATATCGACGGTATCGGTGCGGTACACTACCCGTTTGCCGTTGGCCGTCGCACCCTCATTGATGATCGACAACGCCTGTTCGATCGCCATCGGTTCGATTTCTTCTAGTTTGGCCGAAAGTGCGGCTATCTGCCAGCGGATATCGGCGTATTCATCTAGAATGTTCGAGGTTTGAACGGTTGGAGTCGGAATTATCGGTTGGTTCATGGTGTTTAACCCTAGATTTACACCTCCCCGCTTGGCGAAGATTTTTATCTCTTTTGTTTTCTTCCCTTATTTTTCCGGTTCTGGGTGGGTGGGCGGGCGTGAGCGAGGAGAGGCGGGGGAGTGGCACAGAAAAAACGCAGGAATTAAGGATAACCCCCCCGTTCGACGAGTGAGCAAATCGGGGAGTAGGAAAGAAAAACCCCGATCGAGCGACCGGGGATAAGCGTTAGATGGTTTCGAGGGTGAAAGTACGGTAGGGGTTGACATAATTACCTGGCAGACCCCAAGCTTTGAGGAAACCGAGACAGGTGAGCGTTTTGTCCTCGCTGCCGTCCCAAACCGCGAAGACCCGCTCACCTCGATCGCATAACCAAAGTAGTGGCTCGTCAACGAGCAGGATGTGGTCGGCGCGGAAAAGATTATCGAGGGGAAAGTCATCGATCGATTCGGACTCGATCGAGAAGACCAGACCTCGATCGTTTTCTAGGAACAGGGCTGTCAGGAAACGGCTATAACCGAGGTGAAGAGCCTCCTCGATGAGAGACTTGAGAATAGGTGTTTGTTCGGCATCTTGCCAGAAAAAGATAGCGGTTCGCATGGTTTTTTCAGTATGATGGATCGGAGAGGATCTCCACTCCCCTCCAATCCTATTAAGGAAACCTAGGTGTGAATGCTCGTGATACCCATCTGGGCATCCACATCCTCCGAGAATTCTGGATTATTTTTCAGCCACTGCTCGGCCTCCCGTTTTCGGTCGGTTTTGCGCTTGCCCGATTTAGTGGAAGTCTTGGGAGATTTCTGAGGCTCCTTGGGTTTCGGTTCGTCGCTGTCTGGAGTTGCGTCGATCTCATCGTTAATGCGACGGGTGAAGGGTTGATACTCCGCTTCCGTCTTGCGCCGTTCATAGTGGTTTCGGTTGATTTCCAAAAGGCGCTGTTTGACCCGTTGTCGGGCTTGTTGACGGCTTTTCGGTGATTCGATGCCGAGAAAACCTTCGGGATTGTCCATAAACTCGTTGATACCGAGATTCAAGCGGGCGGCTAGGGCTAGAACTTGGCTGAATAGCTCCGCTTTTTTAGAGTTCATTACCACTACTTGCCCGAAGGGATCGAAGTGGATGTCGCCTTTCCAACTGGTCTCCCCTCGCACTTGCCGGACGATGACTTCGGGAAGACTTTGAGTGCGGAGGGTGAGGATGCGTTCCTCCGACCGAAAACTTCCTTCGATTATAATGCCCTCGTACTCTAACTTACAGCTAGTGACACCCTTACCGATCGGTTCGACGCGGGGTTCGTTTGGGTCTTTGTCATCCTCCAATATCGCGCTTTTCCAATTGGTGAGTGCAAATTCCAATAATTCATCGGTTGCCTGTTTGATATCCTTAAGGGTTTTGAGTTCGGCGATCTTTTCGAGATCGAACGCATCATCAAAACGCTCGCGGAATCGATTCCACATATAGGCGTTGAGACGATCATAATCCCATTCGTCTTTGGTATAGGAACCATCGGAAGCGCGATGACCCGGTGCGACCTTAAACTGATCGAGTTCACCTTTCGTTAGCGCTTCATAGAAAATTGCGCGTTTATCCCGTTCGTACCAAGCAATCAAGCGCAATCCATAGAAGAGTTGTTTATAGTCATAGAGCGCTTGATTGATAAATTTCTGCGCTTCTGCGGCCAGCTTGACTCGCTCGTTAGTTTTCGGTGCGTACAGTCCTAGTTCTTTGGGGTTAATGAATGTCATAATCGTGACCTCCTGTTTGTTTTCATCGCATGGTTATTTGTTCTTTTTTTTTCTTTCCTTTTCTTTCAAACTATTTCCTCCCCGATCATCCATTCAACGCAAGATTTCACCACATCTCCATGACACTTTAACGGTTTGCACCAGCAAGCTAACTGCACCGTTTCCTCCCTTTTGACCCGTTCCGCGATCCGAACTAACTCATCGAAAACCTCGCCTCGTTTTTGCACTTCCTGCCAGAGCCACTGCCGATACTTCGCGACTACTTCCTCGCGATTACCGTCCTGCCCGATCACGAAGCGATTCTGCAAAACGCTACCCTTCAATAAATAAGATTTATTAGCTCGACCGATATAGATTTTTGAATTACCCAAAAACCCGCTATTTTTACCATTAATTACTTCAAACATAGCCGATATCTCCTAAATATTTTTTCTCTCAGCTACCGGTCTCTTAACGGAGGGAGTCAAGGGCGGCGGAATAAAAAAACAAAAAACTTTTTCCGCTTTTCCGCCGTTCCATCATCAGATGGAATGGTATATTTTCGTTAGGGAATACGGTTTTTGATTTAGAATTTCTTAGGTTAAGGAACTGGTCACACGTTTTCTTGGCGAACACGGTTTCCAGTAGAATTTCTTAGCGAGGAACGAGCTTAGAAATTGTTAGGAAAGCCTGTTTGCTTAGAAAACCGTGAAACCTTAGAAGTTCTTCAAAAAGCCTATTTCCTTAAGAAAATAACCACCCTTGACCCCGTAGTTAAAATAGGATTGCTGAGAGAAGGCTTCCCCCCTGGGGGGGACGGGAGGGGGGGACAAAGAAACCGCGATCAGCACCGCCGTAGCAGAGGGGTGTGGGGATACTTCCCCACATAAACAACCGACCGAAGGGAGAACCGCTTTTAGATCGATCGGATTCAAGAGGTTAACTCGTTGTGAGCGTTCCCGTCGTCATGTTTGAGGGTGATTTTCGATGCTATCGGTGATCGTATTTTGTGGGTTCACCGCCAAAAAAAAAGCCCCGACAGGAAGCCGAGGCAGAAAGAAAGCGCTAGAACGGCAGAGACACCCACCAGCCCGAACCGACCGAAATCAAGCCCCAATCAGCCGGAACCGAGACACCCGCAGGCAACCAAACGCAACACGAGACACCCAAGCCCAACGCCAGCGCCAGAGAAGCCCAAGAACCCGAACCCAACCCGCAGAAACAAGAGCGCGGGTCAGCCGAAGGAACCAACCCCGCCGGACAAGCGCGACCCGGAAACGAGAACAGGACACCGCCCTCAGCCGCCAAAGCCCGCACGAACCGCACCGACCGAGCAGCGAACGCCGACCGACCCGAACCCGACACGCGAAACACCCGACAACCCAGAACCGAAGCACGCACCGCACCGTCCACACCGCGAGCGCAACCGACCAGCACCAAAGCACCCGCCGGCAAACCAGACAGCACCGAACCCAAAACCGCAGGAACGACCGAACGCGAACCCGAAAAACCAACGACCGGACAGGACAGAGCCGAAGAAACAGCAGCACAAAACACGGGACACCTCCCAAAACAAACACACACAACAGGTTCTTCCTACCCCTTGCGTTTGTCTTTGTTTTCTTCGATGAGGCCAGTGTCAAGGGTGGCGATCGGGGTCTGGGGTGTCCCCAGATAAAAAACCCGCATAGCACCACTATCGCCACTCGCGCAGCCCTTGACACGGGTTTTAAAGGGGTATAATAGAAAACCTGTGTGTGTGAACCCACCAGTGAGCTTCATGCTGGCTTCCAGGGTGGCGGGTGGGGTGGCGGGGTGGGTGGTCGGCGCAAGTGAGAAGGTGCGGGGGCATACTCACACAAAAGCGATGGGCTAAGGAGAACCCCCCCGCCCGCCGAACGCGCAAATTTAAGTTTTGCCGGTAGTCTCTTAGATTGGTATGGTTCCGGATAGAGCGGAGGTTCCAGCAAAATCAGCTTTCTAGATTTTTGTCGGTAGTCTGAAAATTTTTGTTAAGCTGGTTTTTCTGGCCCGGAGCGATCAAAGTTTTGCCGGTAGTCCCTTAGATTGGTATGGTTCCGGATAGAGCGGCGATCGGTCACGACATAACTTTCAGAACATTGTCGATTTTTTTAGCCCAAATGATCGGAAAGTCTTAAAGCTAATCCTGCCAGAGCGAGTACGGGGTTAGCGGCGGTGCTGATCGGCATAACGGACATATCGCAAATATATAGTCCTGTAGTGCCTCGAACTTTCAGGTCTTCATCGACAACTGAATCGTTATTGAAATTGGCATTAAGGTTAGCTTTCCACGGCATCCGCAAAGTACCGCAGGCGTGATGAACCGTACCCCAACCAAAAGGCCATTGCTGGCCGCTACCCCCACCATACTCACCAGTAATAAATTCCACATCATTGAACTCGGCAAAAATGCGATTTCTTGTTTGATTAAGTAGAGCGAAAAACTCATTTTTGCTTTTATTCCAGCCTGCAAGGGACGGGAAACGAGAACCCAACAAATCATCTAGATTTGAAAAACGTTTGAAGCGGATTTCGGGCGTATAGTTATCGTTAGCGTGGGAGAAAATGCCATTCTCATCATCGAGACAGTTTCCAAAGCTAAACTTGATGTCAACACGGGTTCTGCTAGTATCGTCAACCACGGGTTCGGCAGAAGGATCGTTGTTTCTCAGATGCCAATATTCATGATTAACATTCATTTCTATATTGAAGGGGTAGATCACTTGTCCGTTAGCATCTCGATTTCCCCGCGAGTAGAAGATAATTTTAGCGTGGTCTTGACGACTGAGGGGAATGAGTGAAGCGTTTCTTCCCAGAGACGACACATAAGCCTGAGACTCCCCTGTAACAGGGTGATCTGTTAAGCCAAAACCTACTTTCTTCTGAATTTGAGCGGGCAGGCTTTGATAGACAGCAGAACGATTGAGCATTTTAGGACTTTCTGTAGAACCCGCAGCAATGACAACTTTAGGGGAATAAAAACTAATTTGCTCTCCTGTAATAGTGTTAGTTGTTTTGACTTCATACCAGTCAAAAGGAACGTTTTGAATCGTTTCTACAAAACTGTTGAGTTTGATGAATAGTCCATTACCATTTTGATCGACACCTGGCGTTAGACCGACCTGATTGATAAGCAGTTCAGCGGTGTTAAAAACTCCCGTCGGTTCCACAAAGAATTGATTCCGTGGCGTGCCGTCGGGATTGAGATAGGGTTGATGCACGGCGCGGGGTGTCTGTTTTATTTCAAAATCTGAATTGAGAGAACTCGACTGAAAATAATTCACCAACTTTTTTGCCTTATCGCCAAGAGAAAACGATGTATTCATCCGTTCATTAGCTAATTGGAAATACCTCGATTCCAAGTCTTGACGTACATTATCCGGGAAGAACTCCATCTCCCAACTTTGAGGGTGCGGAATTAGTCCCGACCAAAAAATAGAACGCCCACCAAAACATAATTGGGGTTTAGAACCGATAAAATGGGAACCGCTAGGTGACTGCTTGAAATTATCTACGCCAAAGTGGGGGGCTACCGAACCGTTAGGGATGCGACTGATATTATAGACATGGGTTGGATAGATGAAGGAGCCAGCATCTAAGACCAAAATGCGATGACTTTGCCCCAATCGATCGGCTAGGTCATCCGCTAAGATGCCACCTCCTATTCCGGAACCGATGATAATGAAGTCAAAATCTTTATTGTTGCCGTCATAATCTCGGATCAAGCGGGTGTGAGCTTGAGGTTTTTCTGTCACCAGATTTGCATAGTTGTTCTGAAATGGCATTCGTCTTACCCTTGGCTTTTCAAAGTTAGTTTAGTTACCAAAATACAATCAATTACTTTTTCGATCGGTATAGAGAAACTCTGATTTCAATCATATAGCTGACCCACCAATACGTCTAGTTGTCGAAAACTTTAGTTGACACTCCCGTCGCGCTCAAGCGAGGGCTTCGGCCGTGAGGTCAGCCGAACGGTCTTCACGACATTCAAGATAAAATTTTCAGCGGACTGTCACAAAAGGGAAATAATTACTCTATTTAATACACGCGTTAGGACGGGACAATGAAACAAGAAACTTGGTGGATAGAGCGAGAAATCGAAGTTCTCAATCAGAAGGTTCGACACTTCGATCGTGTCGAGAGTGATCCTGATCAACTGAGATATATTCGTCAGACCCTGACGGGATTAAATCGGCAACTTTGCCCTGCGGATACGGAAAGTGAGGTCTTATCAAGATTTGTCGATTAAGGAAATCTCGATCGCTCACAAATTCACAATTTTTGCCCTAATTAGGGTCTGCTGAATAAATCTAAAAACCTTATCCAACAAGGTTTTTAGACTTTTTTTCCCTCAAAAAGTGCCGACCATGGGAGTGATTGGGGGGAAATTTCCGGGACTTTTTCCCTGAAAATTAGGTAATTGACCACCTGAAAATCGGTAAAACCCTACACCCTACACCCTACCCCCACGAAAAACTTTTTGCCGCAAACCCTAATTAGATGTATAGATTTGTGGAGGAATTAACTATGATTCGATTTTTCCCCCTTGCCGTATCTTCCAAAGTTCAATGCACCTATCATAATGAGAGCGATCGCTTTCAAATTATCAGGGTCATAGAAGAAGGGCAATGGCTCGAACGAACGCTTGCGGCTGGTCAGCGACTGAAATTCGAGGCTTACCGCAATAGTTATGTTGATATCTATATTGCCGATATGGCCATGATGGTATTGAGTGATCGCCTTTCCTGTGAGGGATTGATAGATTGAACGGGCGATCGAGAAATAGCGGGGACGGAACCGCCATCCTTTTGTCCCCGAAAAAATTGCCGTCCGTCCGTCACAATCCGTCGGGACGGTACTCTAAATCTTGTCAACGCGACGAGAACGCGCACTGTGTCGTAAACTTCTGTATGTAATATGGCCTCAACCAACGGAAAATTTTATCGGGGGTCTAGCCCCAGACCCGAACGAGAAGATATTCTCGAAATCGTCTATAGGTACTCTTCTTGCCGAGTAAACGATGATTTTGATCAAGAAAAGGAGATGCAAGTTCTGGATATTATCCAAAAGTCTTTTTCCAATCCTGAGCTATTCGATTGGGTGCATCGAGTTGATGAATTGATCGAATGGCAATTAGAGCGGGGAAAAGTACCCGAAGAAAAGGTAATTCAAGAAATTTTAGCAATTCAAAAGCTGGTTATCGATTTAAATCTTCACCCTTGCGAACCTTTAAAGTTTAGCGAGTTTAGCGAAATCGTCAAAAGTTTCTGCCGACATATCTTCGATATCAAACAATACTTTAGCGAATCGGACTATATAATTTTCAATCCCCAAAAATTTTTGAGAAATCTGATTGCGAAAAGCGAGTCGTTAACCGTTTATGCGATCGGTTGGCTTCCCGGTCAATCTACGGACATCCATCATCACGGTTACGATCTGGATGCCATTCTCGTCCTCGAAGGACGCTTAACACATTGGCTGTGGGAATCTGCCGTCGATCCAGCGGCGGCCACCCCCGTCCCACAATACTTTACCGCCGGCGATATTATCACGATTGATCGCCACCAATGTCACAAAATCGCAAACACGATCTCTAGTAATCTAAAAACGATTCACATTCGTTTGAGAGATGCCACCGTGGATAACTTTCAAGATGAAGGTGTCGGGTTTCGGGATGATCGCTGGTTTCGGGACGATCACTGGAATCGGCCTTTATCCGAGGAGAGCGATAAAAAGGACAGTAAGGGGGGTTGCTTGGTGATGTTGAAGGATATGTCGGAATACCGCATGAATACTCTGTCTCGAACTTAATTTAGGATTATCGAATATGAGCGATAGTATCACTCTCTCTCCCGCAATATACCTATTTGTCGTTACGAGCCGCTATCGGCTGTACGACATCTGCCGGCAACACCGTCCAGACGATGACATTGATCGTCGGATGATCGCTCATATTAATCATCTTTTGCGTCATTATTGCCTCACACACAGATACGAAGCCGACGATATCTATAACGAGGTATTATGGCGCATTCAGCGACACATACTGGGGGGGGGGACGATCGATTCTCCTCTCCCCTATTGTAAAGCCGTGGCCAAGTCCGTTATCGTTAAGCACGTCAAAACAGAAATCAAGCTTCGTTTACTTCCCCCTCTTCTGGTTGAAAAGTCCCGTCTTTCAGATGGGGAACTCCTATTGGACAAATACGAAAAACCCCTGAATGAGGCTTTAAATATATTAAAGGTAGATCACCTAGAAGACTTTCGTTTGATAGAACTTTTTTATCTGCAAGAACTTAGCTGGGGGGAAATTACGGGTCAGTGCGGCGGGGTCAATTGTGCGGCGATGCGTAAACGAGGACAGAGAGCAAAAGAAAAGTTGAAGACGATTTTTGGCAAAATTTTAGAGGAGCAAGGTTCTTTCTAGCGGATTATTAAAAACCGCTCGGATTCCTCTGAATATCACGCCAACCATCACCATAGGGGATAAAACGCATATCCGTATCTCGCATCGAATCCTGTAACCATCTGCGATTAGGATTTAGATAGGTGTTGGGGATGGCATTTCTGTTAGTAGGAGTTTGATATTGAGGGGAAGGGGAATTTTGCCGACACTGGGCGGGAATGGCGTTAGCGGCCGCTCTGGCATTACCCGTAATCGCCAAACCCAGTAGAGAGCCGATCGCCGCCCCAGTGCATTGTGCCGCTAAGGATTGTTGAGATGTGGTCAAACCCTCATTTGTCTCTGCCAGATTGATAGCCGCCGCGTAAACTAAATTGTTAGATGCACCATTGCCAAGCTGATCTTCGATAATTTTGCCACTACAAACTATGATATGGTTATCGCTATCGCGTAAATATTCTTCGCAGTTACCAGTAGCCAGTCCACCAAAGCTGAAATTATCGCCGCTGATGACGATATATTTGACGTTATTTTGATGGTCGGTGGCATAGCTGATCACGAAATCTTGTTCTCTGATCGTGGCATAAAAAAAATAGGTAAAGCCGTTTTTAATATCATGCAGTTCTGGAACCTTTCTGTTGGATTCGATTAAAAGTCCCCGGCATTTCGCCTGCTCCCTTGGAGAATTTGAACCCTCACCGTATTCGTTGACGATACAGTGACTGAACTGACCGTAAACATTATCTGTTCGTAAATCCCCCGCAGGGGACTGTGCGCGGGCGGGATAACTAAAGTAAAAGGTGGCACTGGCTATCGTCAGTGGCAATGCCAGCCGTGCGATAGCTGAATGAATTGAAATTGGTGGCAAAAAATGAAATTTCTTTTTCATGGATTCCGTCTAAATATTACCGCTCCCAGTCTCGCATCCTTCCATCCTACTATCCCACTTTTATTCGTCAATATCCCCTATGTAAAACTTAATAGCTTACCTTGCAATTCAATCTCCTCAATGGCAAATTGTATTATACTTCATCCTTACGAGAAATACCTTCTTCGCTTAGGTCTGAGGGGATTGGCGAGCATTTAGACTAGATTTAATCAGTTTGGGTAATAGCAATCCGGAGTTCGCTTTGTAAGTGTCGAATTCGGGATAGCGGGAGAGGGAGTGGTCTTTTTTAAGCATATTGGGGATGAAGACCCCAGTGATGAATCCCCCCAAAACCAGAAAAGGCAGCCAATGTTGGGCTAACAGGGCAAAACCGAGATAAATTAAAATCTCTCCCAAATAGTTAGGATTACGACAACGACTAAAAAAACCTTCCGTGATTAACCCTTCCCTATATTTAAGGGTAAAATACTTTTGGGCATCGCTACCGTAATGGAGAAATACCCCGATAATATTGACCGCTATGGCCACAGATATTAAAGGGGCGGCGGCCGTGACCTTCTCGCTAATAATAATAAAAGGGGCAGCCCAATATAAACCGAGAACAATAAAGGTAAATATTCCCCCAGCCACCGATATTTCTTTTTCCCATTGTTGATCGGGATATAATCTATCTTTGATCAACCACATAAAACCGTAAGTTCCGTGCAGGGAAAGGTATATCCAAGCGAGCGGGGTAAAATTATTATAAAAAGCCATTAAGCCTAATATAATTAGAAAAGTTAGGAACTTATGGCAATTAATCACGTGTTTTATCTTCATTTTCTTCAAAATAATAACTACTAACGTTTAAATTTAACCTTAACAATTAAGAGATGTTTGACATCATGAGAGTAGGTCGAGAAAAGTTTTTAAAATCCATAACGCGGTTACTGTCACTTCGGATTGACCCGATATTCCCTCGAACCGTCGGGATAGACAATAATCTCGTCGATCCTGAAAAAGCGATCGTTTATTGCCACGACGAACAAAGACCAAAGGATCACCCCAAAACCAAAAAGCCAGACGGTTTTTCGGTTGATCGGTATAGTGATCTGATCGGGTAATTTAGGAATCTTCATCGCTCGATCGCTCCCCCTCGATAGTTGATAATAGTTGACGGTTTGAGGGTTGTTCCATCCCGTCCTATGTGTGGAAACGAGGTCTATACTGATAGAATATCCGCAAAATAGCCCTAAAAGTCTTGCCCGATAAGCATTTCACGATTCCATAAGCAAAAATTATCACACAAAGTCGAGAAGAGCCCTTATTTTAGATCGATTTTATCGGTTCTCTGGGATTTCGGGTATGATCATAGTGGAGAGGATAGAAGGGAGAGATGCGGCCATGAAAGGTTTTCACTATTCTCCAGAGTGTCCGATCTCCGAAACCGGCTCGGCCAGAAGGGATAGTTTTCAAGCGATTCTACCGACATCGCTCCAGTCGTCGCAGGGATGCGGTTTGGTTATGATCCGAAGGGCAACCGAGAACGATATCCGCCCGCTCTACAAACTCTACAAAATCGTCGCTCGCTCGAACCCGGGCAATTTAACCCAAGAAGAAGGGGAAATTACGCTTGACTATGTGGGCCAGATGTTGAGGGAAGGATTAGAGTATGGGCTGGTTCTAGTTATCGAAGAGGGGGGAGAAATCGTCGGTCGCTTAAAAGCTTTCACTTCACGATTTAAGTGTCTGGCTCACGTCCTCACTAATGCGACCATGATAGTTCATATCGAGTGGCAGGGGAAAGGATACGGCGGCCAACTGATCGATGCCTATCTGAGAGAGATTAAAGCTAATATGCCTCATATCCTCCGATTTGAACTTTTGCCCCATCGGAGCAATACAAGGGCGATCGAGTTTTACCAAAAACACGGTTTCAGATGCGAAAGTATGGCTTTCCAAAAGATTAGAAACCTGCGGGGAAATTTCGACTCCGAAGTTACACTGGTCTGGTTCAACCCGAATTTTTCCGAGGAGGGCTTGAAAAGATACCATGCTTTTTTAAGCCGTTCTATCTTTTGATACCTAATCCTGTTTTAAAATCGTCGGTAAAGGGACGATTAACTTCAACTAATGACTCGAAGATATGTACCACGACTGGTTATGACAATAATCTATGATTGTAATTTCATCAGACTAGGGAGAGGTCTATTAAAATGGTAATTCCGATGGATAAAGATGAAGACTTTCAACATTTAGAGGAGATGATCGCCAATCTCCAAGTAAAACAGAAACAGATTCTGAAAGGGATGTTAGATTATCCGATTGAAATCGATTCGGCAATTCGGATACTTTAGTATCCGTCTCGGCAATTGGCAACAACTGCTCATAATATAACCAGAATACATAAAATACTTAAAGAATTGGAAAAACAAGGATTGGTTAGGTGTCGCAACCGTCAATATTCTTTGACCGAGTTGGGAAGGGAAATAGTAAAACACCTTAGCAATAAAAGTCTAACCCCAAGACGGGATGCACAGAGAAAGGAAAGACTTAAAAAAAGTTACGATTTTTTAGAACTTCATAGGCAGGGATTAAGCTATCAGCAAATAGCGGATAAATACGGCATAAGTCGCGAGCGCGTCCGTCAAATTCTTTCTACTAACCCCGAATTTGAAGCTTATCGGCAAAAACAAAAGAAAAAAAATTATCGTTGAACGACCGTAAGAAGAGCGAGAAACGAAATTTACAATCTTTCCAACAATTCCTCACGGGATAAATTTGCCAAAGAAAGAAGTAACGCGGTACGTTCCGAGATGGGAAGTTGGGCGATCCGTTCCACCAGACCAGATAATTCCGAATCTAGGCTGCCAAAGCGTCCTTCCAGAAGAGTGGCTATCAGGGAAAGTTGTCCCTCTAAAGTACCTTCTTGCTTCCACTCTTCTCGTTGCTTTAGATAAGCTGGTGATAAGTTCATGATGTCCTCCTGTTCTTCGGTACTTAAATTATCTCTCAATTCTAAATTCTTGCGCCAGTTGGCCAGAATTTCTAATAAATTCTCTCGAAAAGGATTGCGTTCTGGCAGTTTAACTAACTCTTCAACTGCTCGTTTTTGAGTTCCTCCTTTACCTAATACTCTCAACCATAAGGTGTCTTCATTTACTGGTAATTGATGAATGACAATGATGCCCGATTTGAGAGACTTAGCTAAAAAGTAAACCCCTGTTAACCAATTACTCTCATCGCTGTGAGTCCCGAAATCTTCAATCATTCTAGCTGAAAAGGTGGGGGTTAGAATCCATAAGAAAGGCAATTCTGCGACCGTCAGAGTTTTGTTTGACCGTTTCGCTTTTCTCAAGATTTCGCCATGAACCGCGTATAACTTTGACAAACAACCGCGAATCTCTACCTCGGTCGGGGGATTGCGGAATGGTTCAAACAAGCAGGAAGTAGCCGCCATTTTTCCGAGTAATCCTCAAGGTAACTCAGTGGGAGGAGGTGAGCTAAATGGTTCAAACCAGACATCAATTTCTTGAACCTCACTTTTTACTTTCTTACTTTTTCTAATCGTCCCTAGAGGTGTTAGTAATTCCTCTAAATATTCCTTAGCAAATTGGTCATGAATTTGGCGTGTCATTCAAATTAATAATCAAGCATAAAAAGGACGGTAATAATCTTATTATATCATTAATTAAAAAGGAATCCAATCGACAATATAGATCCATTCTTCCGCCTCGGTAGTTTCCCAAATCATAATTAATTCTTCGGCTAGTTTTCCTATCGTTGTTGTGGGACGTATCCAAAACAGTCCCCAGATTTGTTGATTTTTTTGCCAGTATTCCTCTAAATGTTCAGGCATACTGGTACGATTATCTGTTACCAAGAGTCGTTGAGATAATCCTAAATACTGTAAAACATCAGGGTCAAGAGTTCCTAATGGGGGTGTATTCGGCTCTCCAACGCATAAAATATCTATCTCTGGCTTTAACCTTAAGACAGCGACTTTCAAGCGGGGGGATAAGTTTTAATCGAGTAAAAACTTGATTTTCATGCCCTGACAGAATCTTGCCTTTGCTGTTTAATTCTTCTCATCTTTTCTCGTTGAGGTGAAGGATTTTTTAAGGATTCTTGATAGCGAGTCTCTCGCCAATTCTGGAGGCGCAATAAATAGGCATCAATTTTTTGCCTATTCTGGAGATAATAAGTAATAGTAGCGTAGATTTTCTCTAAACTTAGATCGGGATAGATAGCATTTATTTCTTCTGGTATAGCCTTCCAAGAAATAAAAGAGTACGTTGTCAATTCCGAGGCGATGACCTTTGATTCTAATATCATCTTCGGAGATAAATAAGAAATAATCTTCTAGTTGCATAATTAATTTTTTCCCTTAATTTTATTTCATTTTTACTGCTCATTTATTAACATTTTATCATAATTGTATCAGTTATCTTAATGGTGAGGTACGAAGTCTCTGGTTTTAGACAACGAGGATTATTGTTTTGCCCAAACTACTTAAGCTGCCAAATCTTTCCAGAATAGTTATAGTGTCCAATCTTCTAATTCTAACCCTTCAATTTTACTGAAATGCTTTTGATTATGGGTAATTAATACTAAATTATTCGCTATAGCTACTCCTGCAATTAAGAGATCGATGTCGTCAAGAGGAGTCCCTTTTTTCCTTAAGTCGGCATAAATTTTAGCTGATGTTGTCACCGATTCTTCGGTTAAAAGTAAAATTTGATTCAGTCGAGAAAATTCCAAAAACTTGTCAAGTTGTTTCTGGGCATCTCGATGTTTTAAACCGCTCAAGATTTCATAATGAGTAATCAAGCTAAAACTTAATTGTCTGTATTCTTGGAGATATAAATTACAAGAATGAACGACCTGGGGATGATTGCGGAAAAACAAAGAAAGAATATCAGTATCAAGTAAACAAGATTTCAAATCTCGAATCTCCGCGATAAAGAATTTTGACGACGCTGTTCTACTTCCTCACAAAAATTTATAAAATCTTCTTCAGGAATATCTTCCCAAATCCCCGCAAACTTGATAATTTCCTTACCTTCAGACGGAAGCTGAGATAGTTTTTCTTCAGGGAATATATCCGAAGAAATTAGATGAGTTTCTAGAACCGTTTTTAGTCGATTTAAAACATTTTCTAGAGAGCTATCTTGGTGATTAATTAGTTCTAATTCGGGAAATTTTACCGAATATCCATCGGGATTTTTGGAGATAATAATACTGATTTCATTAACCATTTTATCTCTCCTATTTAACTCTAAATTTTTCAGGATTTTTACTTTCCTATTATAGCAAAATAAGCCTTTAAAATCAGGGAAATATTTTTAGTTCATCAGGCTTTGGCTGAACAATCTTAGCCGTCACCGTCCCCACCACATACTGCTCCCTAAGAACAGCGATCGCCTCTCCAACTCCACAATACTCCAACGGGTATTGGTTAGGTGGTCGCCCGTTCCCTACTCCCACTTCATCACATAGAGTTCGTCCAGTTTGCACTGAAAAAACTGGGCTAGTTTGCCGGTGCTGATACTGTCGAGCCTTTTGAGCCTACCCCTGATCAGACTTCTGATAGTGGATTGGGCTACACCTGTCCGCTCCGACAGTTCGGCGATGCTTAAGCCTTTTTCAGCCATTAACGCCTCTAGGTTGCTGTAGAATTGACACTCCTGGGCCTAAAGGCGTGAGGATTCTTGAGCTAATCACAGCCCTTTCTGGTTTCCCTTACTTAGGTCTTACACGATTATGTCTGAACCGAACCTACTAGAATATCACTTGCTATCTAGTTATCCTTTTTATGGTTCACTCTCCAAGCGTTTTGGTCTTTCAACCAAGATTTGGGTATGCCCTACCCTATCTGTCTGACGACAAAGATTCTTACTGGTTTTTCATTCACCGTTGTTTATCGGAACCCCTGCGCTATGTTTGACGAGGTTTTCGCTACCCTCCCTTTTTGTCTCTTATGCAGACTTTCGAGTTCAAGGGTTCAACTCAATCGAGCCATTCACTACCGCCCACTCAGGGGATTCAAACCAATTTTATTTTAACATAAAGCCGTCCTAAAAGGACGGGGCTTTAACCCAAAATTTTGGTAAAGCTCCTTCTCCTTATCGATCCATTCTTCCGCTTCGCCGGTTTCCCAAATCATACTGATTCCTGCTTCCAATCCTCTGAAAGCTCCCTTCGCTCGGCTTCTTCTCTAATCAGTTGCTCAATTGCTTCAGAACGAGTCACGCGGCGATCAAAGGCAAGCCTGTCCAGGATGTGGCTGGCAGATTCAGTCAGCATAAACTGCTTCTGCTTCTTGGTTTCACCATATTTTTCTCGTTCCGCTCTTTTGTCTATGACCGCAGGAAACCCCATATCTGTTTACCTCAATAACTTTTAACCAGTATAGCACTTCAGACATTTATCCCCTTAGATATTGACATATTGAGGTAATGATGTAAGTAGTAAGCAGACTACGGGGAGAGAAACGTTACCTACCCAAGATGTTGACATCCTCACCGCCGTAAACGGACGGTGATTCCCAAACCTCACGATTTAGGTTTCTGCTTCTTTCCCTTGCGGGGTTTCGCACCTGCCTTAACAGAGTAAATCTGTTCTGGTCTTATGGTCGCTCTACAGACTGACACCGCAAGCCCTGCGGCCAAAATATTTTTACTGGCGTTAATATCTCGGTCATGGTGCGTCCCACAGTTCGGACAGTCCCACTCTCGAACATTTAACGGCATTTTCTCAGCAATATACCCGCAATTACTACACCGCTTAGAACTAGGAAACCATCTATCTACTTCGATGTAATTTCTCCCATACCAACGGCATTTATAGGC
>SFBL01000212.1 GCA_007095785.1 Microcystis aeruginosa Ma_SC_T_19800800_S464 | reverse complement strand
TTTTGAGTTAAAAGTTAAACTTCAAGTTTTTATTCAGGACGAATGTACTGATTAACTAATTTTTTGGGGAAAATTAGTTAACCCATCATTATAACATATAATTAATTTGCAAGAGTTCTCATCTACCAGCCTTCGTGGAAGCTTGGTTGGACTTCCAACGTCGTTCTCACCTTTCCTACAGCCTGATCCACAGCAACTACTGGTTATCCGGTTGGGTCGGCTTGCAGCTAAAATTCCGGCTGGGACTACCGCAAGTTCACACCTACCATTCCCTCGGGGCGATCAAGTATCGGGATATGGAAACTCCCCCTGCCATCGCCACCATCCGCCACGGGGTGGAGTGGGCTTGTTTAGAACAGTCCGATTGTGTCGTGGCCACCAGTCCCCAAGAAGCGGAAAATTTACGCCAGTTAGTGTCAGTTCAAGGCAGAATCGAGATAATTCCCTGTGGTATCAACGCCAACCATTTCGGTTCGGTAAGCCAAGAAATCGCCCGTCAAAATTTAAACATTGACCCGGAGGCCAAGGTCGTGCTTTATGTCGGTCGTTTCGATTCTCGTAAAGGGATCGAAACCCTCATCAAAGCGTGTAGTCAGTTATCTAGTCCCTTTTTACTGTACTTGGTGGGGGGTAGCCGGAAGGGGGGCAGCGATTGCCAAGAACAGCAACGCATTGGTTCCCTAGTGAAAACTCTCGGTCTAGAACCCCAGACCATCTTTACTGGTCGGGTCTCCCAAGAGGATTTACCCTCCTACTACGCCGCCGCCGATGTCTGCGTCGTGCCTAGCTACTACGAGCCTTTTGGGTTAGTGGCCATCGAGGCCATGGCGGCGGGAACGCCGGTGATTGCCAGCGAGGTGGGCGGTCTCCGGCATACGGTCGTCCATAATCGAACAGGTCTGCTTGTCCCCCCTCGGAACGTCGAAGCTTTAGGGGCAGCCCTAGGGGAAATACTGAGCCAGCCTGAGAAGCTGCAGTCCTTGGGTCGCGCGGGGCGCGAGTGGGTAGAATCTCGTTTTAGCAGTGGGGCGGTGGCCGGACAAGTCCTATCCCTTTATCAATCCTTGACCCCAGAAAAAACCACCCCAGAAGTTGTTCTTCCGACTCGAAGTTTAATTACAGCTTTACAAAAGCGAATACAGCAAGAACTAGGATTAAAAAAGAGCAACAGGTTGGGTGAATCGAAACATCTCGCCGCCTTGGAAAAGTTAATCTTGGTTCTTCAAGAAGGGGTAAGGGTTGACCGAGACCGGCTCTATAATTTTTGAGGAAGGGGCATCTGTACAGTGAAATACCTGCCGGTCGGAGAACCAACAAACTAGCGATTTTTTAAGGAGTCACCATGGCTGAATTAATTGAAGCCGTCGCCAACAGCAATGAGAAAAAAGATTTACAACAATTTCTGCACCAACTCAGACAACAGGAAAAACCTTACCTGCTCAGAAATGATCTTCTTACAGCCTTCGCCGATTACTGCCAACGTCTAGATAAACCCGTATCGTTTCGGCAATCCTCCCTTCTGGCTAAACTGATCTACTATACCCAAGAAACAATTCTAGAAAGCGAGAGTTTCTGTCTGGTGGTACGACCCCAGATTGCCCTCTCCCAGGCCTTTCGCCTGACGGACGACCTCGCCTGTGAACCGATAAGCGTGCCGGAGCTGCTGGACTTGCGTGATCGCCTAGTCCACCGCTCCCATCCAGAGGAGGGAGACTTGCTAGAGTTAGATTTCCGCCCCTTTTATGACTACTCTCCCATCATTCGGGATCCAAAAAATATCGGCAAGGGGGTGCAGTTCTTGAACCGGTTCCTGTCTAGTCAGCTTTTTCAAGCCGAACAAACAGGAGAACAGTGGATCGAATCCGCCTTTCAATTCCTGAGATTGCATCAATACAATGGTATTACCCTGCTGATTAACGATCGCATCGGTAATCAACGGCAGCTCTCCCAACAGGTTAAGACGGCCCTGGGCTTTTTGGATCGCTATTCTAGGGAAGAACCCTATAGTAACCTGCGTTTTGAACTTCAGTCCCTGGGTTTCGAGCCTGGTTGGGGAAATACAGCCGGCAGGATTCGAGAAAGCCTAGAACTGCTAGACGGACTGATCGACGCACCGGATCACCAATCCCTAGAGGCTTTCCTCTCCCGCATCCCCATGCTTTTCCGCATTGTTCTGGTATCCGTTCACGGTTGGTTTGGACAGGAGGGAGTATTGGGACGGCCCGATACGGGAGGCCAGGTGGTGTACGTCCTCGACCAGGCCCGCAGTTTGGAGCAACAATTGCGAGAAGATATCTTTCTGGCGGGATTGGAGGGTTTAGGCATCGATCCGAAGATTATTATTCTAACCCGACTGGTTCCTAACAGTGATGGGACTCGCTGCGATCAAAGACTGGAAAAGGTTTACGGTACGGATAATGCCTGGATCCTGCGGGTTCCCTTTCGGGAATTCAATCCTAAACTCACCCAAAATTGGATTTCTCGCTTTGAAATGTGGCCCTATTTAGAAACCTTCGCCCTCGATGCCGAAAGAGAAATATTAGCGGAATTTCAGGGACGACCGGATTTGATCATTGGTAACTATTCCGACGGCAATCTGGTGGCCTTTCTCCTCGCCCGCAAATTGAAGGTAACTCAGTGTAATATTGCCCACGCCCTGGAAAAGTCGAAATATTTATTCAGTAATCTCTACTGGCAAGACTTAGAGGAACAATATCATTTTTCCCTGCAATTTACGGCGGATTTAATTTCCATGAATGCTGCTAACTTTATTATCAGTAGCACCTATCAGGAGATTGCGGGAACCGCCGATAGCGTCGGGCAGTACGAATCCTATCAGTGTTTTACTATGCCAGAACTGTACCATGTGGTCAGTGGCATCGAGCTATTTAGTCCCAAGTTCAATGTTGTCCCGCCGGGGGTGAATGAAAGTTACTTTTTCCCCTATACCAACTTGGAAGAACGTCTGCTAGGAGAAGGGGAACGTCTGGAAGAACTGCTTTTTACTCTAGAAGATCCCAAACGGGTGTTCGGTCATCTGGATAACCCCAACAAGCGTCCGCTCTTTTCCCTGGCTAGACTAGACAGAATTAAGAACCTGACGGGATTAGCCGAGTGTTTTGGCAAAAGCGAGGCACTTCAGGAACAGTGCAACCTGATTTTAGTGGCGGGCAAGTTGCGAGTCGAAGATAGTACGGATCGGGAGGAAATTAGCGAGATCGAGAAACTATATCACCTTATCGACCAATACAACCTAAAGGGCAAAATTCGCTGGTTGGGGGTAATGTTGCCGAAGGCCGATGCTGGGGAAATCTATCGCATTATTGCCGATCACCGGGGGATATTCGTCCAACCCGCCCTTTTTGAAGCCTTCGGTTTAACTGTCTTAGAAGCGATGATCACGGGACTGCCCATCTTCGCCACCGAGTTCGGCGGTCCGCGGGAAATCATTGAAAACGGGGCGAACGGTTTTCTGATCAATCCAACTCACCCCGAAGAAACCGCCGCCATAATTCTCGATTTTCTCGGTAAGTGCCAGCAATATCCCGATTACTGGCAGGAAATTTCTGGGCGGGCGATCCAGAGGGTTTACAGTCACTATACTTGGAAAATTCACACTAATCGTCTTCTTTCTCTGGCTCGCATCTACGGTTTTTGGAATCATACTTCCCAAGAAAATCGCGAGGAATTACTGCGCTATATCGAAACCCTGTTCTATCTCCTCTTTAAACCCAGAGCGCAACATCTCCTAGAACAACACGGACAAAGATAAATAAGCATGAGCAAATTTCTTCTGATTACCGATCTGGATGATACTCTCGTAGGCGACCACGAGGCGACGGAACTGCTCAATCGGTCCTTAGGGGTTCGACGGCAGCAACTTTATCTTGTTTATGCCACAGGGCGCTCCTACCCTTCTGCCCGTCGGTTACAGGCACAAGCGGGACTTTTAGAACCCGATTACTGGATTACTTCCGTCGGTAGCGAAATCTATCATCGGGGCGAAGTCAATCGTCAATGGGCGGAATATCTCTGCCAAGATTGGGATCGGGAGGCGGTTTGGGCGATCGCCGAGCGGTTGCCATTTTTGTTACCCCAACCCCCAAGAGAACAAAATCCCCGAAAAGCCAGCTTTTGGCTGGAGCAAACGGCGGATATCAACCCGATCGAGCGATTAGAAGCGGAACTCCAGCAAGCGCAACTGAGCGCCCAAGTTATTTTTAGCAGTGGGCGAGATGTGGATATCCTTCCCTGTCGGGGTAACAAGGGACAAGCGGCAGCCTACCTGCGGGAATGGCTGCAGGTTCGGCCAGAGGGAACTCTCGTTTGTGGTGACTCTGGCAATGATATCAGTTTGTTCCAACAGCCCGCCAGAGGTGCGATCGTCAACAATGCCCGGCCTGAACTCCTCCAATGGTATTATGAGCGTTGTCATCCTTGGCATTATCTAGCAAGATCCCCCTATGCTGGCGGTATTCTCGAAGCTCTCCATCATTTTAATTTTGTTGAGTTCTCAAACTTCTCCTCTTAAGATTAGATGCTATAGCGGTAAGCGCTTGAGTGAGATACAGACCAAGCTTTGCCTGGCATGGTTTATAGCTCGTGACACTGTACCTCATACGACTGCACACCGCTATATAGCGGTTCCTGATTGGATGAAGTACAGCAGATGCCTTACTGGATAAGCGTTACAGTCATCTGTATGTGCCTCACGCCAACGAGAACCGCTATAGGCGCACTATCGTTCAAGGATTAGCCTAACCCACGACAAAATTAACTAATTTGCCCGGGACAACAATCACTTTTTTGATTTCCTTGGCCTCTAAATAACGTTGGGCTATTTCTGATTCCAGGGCGAGGGTTTCTAGGGTGCTTTTATCGGCACTAGCGGGAACTTGTATCGTGCCTCTGGTTTTTCCCAAAATTTGGATGACAAGGGTAATCTCGTCCACAATCAGGGCAGTAGGATCAACTTTTGGCCAGGGTTGCAGGTGAATTGATTGGTTATGACCTAAAGCTTGCCATAATTCTTCGCTAAGATGGGGAGCAAAGAGGGAAAGTAAGATTAATAAGGTTTCGATTCCTTCCCGATAAATGGGGGATGCAAAACACTTATTATCCCCTAAAGCGTTACTGAGTTTCATTAATTCGGAAATGGCGGTATTAAATTGATAATCTCCTTCTAAATCCTCGGAAATTTCTTTAATAGCTGTGTGAATTGCCCGTCTTAAATCTTTGTCAGTTTTCGAGAAAGTCTCTATTTTTTTGACTTGCTTGGGTTTATTTTCAATATATTCGCTGACTAAACGCCACACCCGATTAAGAAAGCGAAATTGTCCTTCTACCCCCGCATCTTCCCACTGTAAATCTTTTTCTGGGGGTGCGGTAAAAAGTATAAACATTCGGGCAGTATCGGCCCCATATTTTTCCAAGACTTTCAGAGGATCAACGCCGTTATATTTCGACTTGGACATTTTTTCAAAGAAGAAAGAAAGAACTTCTCCCGTGTCTTTATCGTAATATTTATCCTCTTTATAGATAACATTTTCTGCGGGGACATATTTGCCAGTTTCTGGATTTTTGTAGGTTAATCCCTGTACCATTCCCTGGGTTAATAGACGGTTAAAAGGTTCATCGACATTAACTAAACCTCGGTCTCTTAAAACTTTGGTAAAGAAACGAGAATAGAGTAAATGTAGGATAGCGTGTTCGATTCCTCCGACGTATTGATCCACGGGCATCCAATCATTAACCTTCTCGAATTGAAAGGGTATATCTTCATTTTTAGCATCGGTATAACGGAGGAAATACCAACTAGAATCGATAAAAGTATCCATGGTGTCCGTTTCCCGTTTTGCGGGAGTGCCACAGCGAGGACAATCCATATTTACCCAGTCTTCTAATTTGGCTAAAGGGGAAGCACCTCGACCGCTAAATTCGACATTTTCCGGTAAAGTAACCGGTAAATTATCGATAGGTACTGGCACGGTTCCACAGTGAGGACAGTGGATAACTGGAATCGGACAACCCCAATATCTTTGACGGGAAATTAACCAATCCCGGAGGCGATATTGTATTCTAGCTTTGCCGTAACCTTCGGCAGTGGCATAATCAATAACAGCGGTTTTTCCTGCTGTAGAATGCAGACCATTAAATTGAGCGGAATTAATCATAATTCCTGCTTCTGTGTAGGCCTCTTTTAACTCAATTTCGCCACTTTCTGGAGTAATAACTATCTTAATTGGCAGGTTATTTTCCCGAGCAAATTTAAAATCGCGACTGTCGTGAGCCGGGACTCCCATCACTGCTCCTGTCCCGTATTCGTAGAGGACATAATCAGCAATTAAAATCGGAATTTCTTCACCAGTAAAAGGATTAATTGCCATTCCTCCGGTTTTAATACCGCGTTTGGGTTTATCTTCGGCAGTTCTTTCTAATTCGCTTTCGCTGGCTATCTCTTGAATAAAAGTTTCTACGGCCAATTTTTGTTCGGGAGTGGTAACTTGTAAAGTTAAGGGATGTTCGGGAGCAAGTACCACATAAGTCACTCCATAAACCGTATCGGGACGAGTGGTAAAAACGGCAATTTTTTCTGTGGAGTTAACAAGAGGAAATTCTAAATAAGCACCTACCGATTTACCAATCCAGTTGGCCTGCATGGTTTTAACCCGTTCTGGCCAACCGGTAAGTTTATCTAAATCAGTGAGTAATTGTTCGGCATAATCGGTGATTTTTAGGAACCATTGCCGGAGTAACTTTCTTTCTACTTTAGCACCCGATCGCCAAGATTTTCCTTCACTATCTACCTGTTCATTGGCCAAGACAGTTTGATCGATAGGATCCCAATTCACTGCCGCTTCTTTTTGGTAGGCTAATCCCGATTCAAAAAACTGTAAAAATAGCCATTGGGTCCAACGATAATATTCCGGGGAACAGGTGGCAACTTCTCTTTCCCAATCGATAGATAATCCTAACTGTTGTAATTGCCGTTTCATCTGGGCAATATTTTGATCTGTCCATTTTGCCGGAGGAACTCCCCTTTCAATGGCGGCATTTTCTGCCGGTAATCCGAAAGCATCCCACCCCATGGGATGCAGCACGCGATAACCCTGCATTCTTTTCAGACGGGCAATCACATCGGTGATAGTATAGTTGCGAACGTGACCCATGTGCAGGTTGCCCGATGGATAGGGGAACATGGAGAGGGCGTAAAATTTCGGTTTATCGGCGTTTTCTGGGGTTTTGTCCAATCCCATTTGCTGCCAAATCTGCTGCCATTTCTGTTCGATTTCTGCGGGGTTGTACGGCACTGGGGTCTTTTCTCCTGAGTTGTATCTATCCCTCCCATTTTACCCCAGCCAGCTGGGGGCAATTGCCAGTCTTGGAGTTATCCACCCTAGCAAAAATCCTCTGGGTTTTAGTGGTTAATTTTCCCTGGGAATATTAAACCTCTTGCATAATTAACTTTTGAGGGTTCAAAAACTTCAAAAATAAGGATTAAATCGCATAAAATCTGTAAATAGACCGTTTAACTGATTATTATTCATTCTTAATTCTCCTGACTACTGACTACTGGCTACTGACTCCTAACCCTAACAACAATTTTTGATTTTTACCAGAGGTTAACAACCGTTCGACTTCACCCAATACTTACTTGACTGGTATCGACGCTGGTTGCCCCATGGACTTTACTGGCAATTGCTACCATTTTATTTAAAGTCGCCTGATTGGAAACCTTGCCTTTTAGTACAACTTTACCACCAGTTTGAGCGACCCACAATTTGTCTTCATCAGCTAAATCCGGTGTTTCGTCAAAAGCTAGAACTACTCGTTTAGCTAGTCCGCTTTCGTCGTATTTTCCATCTAATCCGACTCTTTCGGGGGGAATACCCGCAGCAGCGGCTTTTCCTGCGATCGCACTAGCGGCATCGGCCGGTTTATCTAAGCCAAAAATTCTTTTTAACCAATCCATTGCTAATACTCCTGATTGAGTCCCTAAAATCCCAATTTCTTTAAGAGGGATTTGGTGGAAACGATATGTCGATCTAATCCTAAACGATCGGGACTGACTCCCACCGCTAAAGCGACTAATTGGGAAAAATGTAATACAGGTAAACCTAAACTTCGATCGATCGCTTTTGCCACTTCCGGTTGTCGGGAATCAAGATTAAGATGGCATAAAGGACAAGGGGTGACTAAACAATCGGCCCCCGCTGCCATCGCCTCTAAAATGTGTTTTCCTGCCATTTGGAACGATTGGGTGGTGGCATAACTGGACAGGGGCCAACCACAGCATTGAGTGCGTCCTTGATAATAAATCGGATTTGCTCCCACCGCTCGAAAGACATTTTCTAGGGATTCCGGCTGAAAGGGATTATCGTAGGGAAGAGTATCCTGGGCGCGCAGGAGATAACAACCATAAAAACCGGCACAATTTAAGCCTGATAAGGGACGAACCACCTTGTCCGCCAAATTATCTAAGCCATAATCGCCCACAATTGCCCAGAGTAGGTGCTTAACCGTTGTCGTTCCTTGGTAGGGGGAACAATGTTCTTTCTGTAAATAATTATTAACTTCCTCAACATAATTGGGATTATTATGCTTTGCTTCCTTCAAGCGCTCATCCACATGACCGATCACCCCTTGACAGGTGCTACAGTGAGTCAACAGGGGTAAATTGAGGGCTTCCGCTAGGGCAATATTGCGCGCATTGACGGTATCTTCCAAGAGTTGCGAATCTTCCTTATAGGTTCCCGAACCACAACAGGCAGCTTTTTTGAGTTCGACTAAATTAATCCCCAAAGCTTCCGTCAGGGCTGCCGTGGATAAATATAGTTCCCGACAGGCACCTTGGGCGACACAACCGGGAAAATAAGCATACTGGAGATTGTTGACTGTCATGGATTCTAGGAAATTACTACTCATTGCCTATCTACCATCTTGCCCTCCTTCCCCCCTGTCATCACTAAAGTCATGGAATTTCTTAATAGACAGTCTTTTGTTGTCTGCTCCGAACAAGTGCAGGGTAGTTTGTCCCTAGAAATAATATCCAAAAAAGAGGAGAGCCATCTCAACAGTA
This sequence comes from Microcystis aeruginosa Ma_SC_T_19800800_S464, assembly GCA_007095785.1. Classification (GTDB taxonomy): domain Bacteria; phylum Cyanobacteriota; class Cyanobacteriia; order Cyanobacteriales; family Microcystaceae; genus Microcystis; species Microcystis aeruginosa_E. The sequence goes on along the minus strand of SFBL01000212.1, from coordinate 1,265 downwards.
TAATGGCTCTGCTTGAGAAAAATTGTTGTCCTGAGGAGTCGATAATGTAAATGGCAATCTGCCCGGTCAAGAGGTTATTTACGGGTAGAATTGAGATTGTAGCCAAGAAATTACGGCGAGAAACCCTATTTTGTCTGCTTACGCCGCTTGGGTGAGGGTGATGACAGCATCAAAGTCAGCACGGCTAGGGAAAATCGAGAGAACCCGGTCCAGTTGGGTTAATTCAAAGATAATCTTGACTGAAGGTGGAATAGAACAGATATTGAGGGATTTTTCTTGACTTTGAGCCAGACGAAAGGCGGTAACTAAAGCCATTAATCCGGCACTGTCGAGGAATTCCACCCTACTCATATCCACGAGAAAAGTGATAGAGCTACTCTGGTTAACCAGATTGGTGAGATTCCCTTGAAATTCTAGGACGTTAGCGGCGGTAATGTAGCCACTTGGCTCAAATATAGCAATTTCTGGGACTTTTACAGGACTTTTCATGGCTGGGCTTTGAAATTCATAAAATGTACTTTTTAACCGGAAATTCAGATACCGCTATTATGTCCTAACTTTCTCAGTTTGTAACCTTGGTCTTGATCAATTTTCTCTCTCCTGAAAAGATTAATCTTTTTTTAATCTTGACCCCTGTGGGGAGGAACCACTTTTAGGTTAACCTTGGTATCCGAGCAGTAAAGAGAAACAGTGATCAGGACTGACTAGGGTAAACATCAAGGGAAAGTCGTTAGGTTTAAGCTCTAATCCCGAATGACTGATGATGACCCAGCATTCTACCGGTATTTTTGCTAAAATAAAGTAAAGCAGGATACGAAAACTAGATTTATTGAGCTAGAGTAATAAAATTGTGGATACCCAGCCGACTATCCGCCAATTAGTGGAAAAAGCCCTATATTATCGTCAAATCACGCCAGAAATCGAGAACGGAATTAATGAACTCCTCGCTCGTCTTGGCTACGTTTCTGATGTGGATTACGAGGCCCTCGAGTTACTCATGGACGAAATGGACGAAGGCCGGATTAATCTCGTTCCGCGCCGGTAATTTGATAGGGATGTTTTCGATTATATAGATTTACTGGGGCGATCAGGACTGTTGCAATCTAATCGCGGAGACTAGGAATATCATAGATCCAGGGTAAGCGCAAGAAAAAAAATGACATAATATGCTAGAGGAAAAAAGACGTATTCTCCACGAACAGATTATTATGTCAAAAGGTTTTGATTCCCTTTCAAGAGAAGAAAAGGAAACCAAGCGCAAGAGC
>SFBL01000211.1 GCA_007095785.1 Microcystis aeruginosa Ma_SC_T_19800800_S464 | reverse complement strand
TATAGATGATTTCCTGACCTAAGATCACATTTTATTCTTTTTTCCACTTCAATCTAAGAATTGAGAAAAAAGCAAAACCTTATATTATACCATAAAAAAATTATGCAAGAGGTCTATTATCCCTACCTCAAAAAGACTTTAGTGAATCTTAATTCTATATTAAGTTTGCTCTCCTTGAAGTTGGCATAAAATGGCGGTGATTATTGTGGCCATGGTTGCGGGGGCAGTTATTGGTTTAGTCAACGCACTGGTTAAACCGATTCTGGGGCTGCTTTCCCTGCGGATTACTATTCTCACCCTCGGTGGCTTTATCCTTGTTCTCAATGGCTTTTGTTTCTGGTTAGCCTCAATTCTCGTCCCTGGATTCGCGGTTAAGGGTTTAGTGGCTTTTATCGCTGCACCCATCGTCCTCTCTCTGGTCAACACCCTCTTAAATAAAGACTTCGCTGAAAAAGGTTCCAGCGAAGTACCACAATAGTCAGTGACCAGTTATCAGTTATCAGTACCCTTAGTATAACACCCTTGATCCAAAAATCATAACTTTGTACAAAAAAAGGCCACAAATAAATACTTCGCCGAAAAAGGTTTCAGCGAAGTACCACAATAGTCAGTGACCAGTTATCAGTTATCAGTATCTTTAGTATAACACCCTTTTTCGATCACTGCAAGACCTTTTTCAAATTTTAGGCCAAGAATTTTGGACCCAAACCGACTTTCGGCGCGTACACCGCCCGATCGCCCAATTCCTCTTCGATGCGTAATAAGCGATTATACTTAGCCACCCGTTCACTGCGACTGAGAGAACCAGTTTTAATCTGTCCGGCATTAGTAGCCACCGCCAGATCTGCGATCGTGGTGTCTTCCGTTTCTCCAGAACGATGACTAATTACAGAACGATAACCGTGACGGGTAGCTAGGGCGATCGTTTGTAGGGTTTCCGTCAAAGAACCGATCTGATTGAGCTTAATCAGGATCGAGTTAGCAATACCCAGATCGATCGCTTTTTGCAGACGGATGGGATTAGTTACCATCAAATCATCGCCCACCAACTGAATCCGCGCCCCCAGTTTATCGGTCAATAATTTCCAGTTATCCCAATCTTCCTCGTGTAAACCGTCTTCAATGGAAATAATCGGATAGCGATCGACTAAACTGGCCAAAAAATCCACCATTTCGGCGGGAGAATGGGCCGAACCATCGTAGAGGTATTGACCATCCCGATAGAATTCACTGGCGGCCACATCCATAGCCAAAGCCACTTCTGACCCCGGTTTATAACCAGCACGTTCGATCGATTCAATCAAAATATCCAAAGCTTCCTGATTTGAAGCCAAATTAGGAGCATAACCGCCCTCATCGCCCACACCAGTCAGTAATTTGCGTTCGTGCAAGGCCTTACCCAAAGCGGCGAATACTTCCGCTCCCCAACGCAAACCTTCCTTAAAAGAATCGGCCCCGATGGGGAAGATCATAAACTCCTGAAAATCGACGTTATTATCAGCGTGAGAACCACCATTAATCACGTTCATCATCGGGACGGGTAGCACATTGGCCATCGGACCGCCGAGATAACGATAGAGAGGCAATCCCAGATCCGCCGCCGCTGCTTTGGCCGTAGCCAGAGAGACGGCTAGGATAGCATTAGCCCCCAATTCTCGTTTATTGGCCGTGCCATCGCGATGGATCATAGCTAAATCGATACTAGCTTGGTCGAAAGCATTCATCCCCTCCAAAACCGGGACAATTTTTTCGTGGACATTGCGAACCGCTTTCAGGACACCCTTACCACCATAACGCTGGGGATCGTCATCGCGCAATTCGTGGGCTTCAAAACTCCCCGTAGAAGCGCCACTGGGAACCTGGGCCAAACCGAGCGCTCCCGATTCTAACAGCACTTCTGCTTCGATCGTGGGACGGCCGCGGGAATCTAGAATCTCCCTAGCTGCGATCGCTTCGATGGGAACTTCGATTTTATCTAACATAACTTATCGTCTCCAACTCAATTTACGGGGTAATTTCGGCTGATTACTAATTGCCTAAAGGGAAATCCACGTTGACAATCTGCTTTTGATCATCAAAAACGAGGATTAAAGTATCCGTCAGTTTTTCAAATTGAATCGTCACCAACACCAGATCCACACCGTCCGCACCCGAACCTCTTCTGACCTGAGTTCCCACGATCCGACGCACGGGGCCAGTACGCTTAAGTAAATTCTCCCAAGCACCTTGTACTCTGGTGGGGAAAACCTCAGCTTTCAGGAAAGGGTGTAGATAGCCTCGGGCCAGGCCGTAGTCTTTATTGGCCAAGGCCGTGACAAAAGCGGTGCCAATCTCAGAAATACTGCGAAATTCGGGAAAATCGACGGCAACTATCTGACCGGACCGGTTAAAGGTAACTGTCACATCGTCGGTAACTTTCTCAAATTCAACGGTGACAATCACCAGATTGGCATTGATAGCATCGAGTACCTTGGTTTTGACAATGCGCTTAAACGGTCCAGTATGGTCAGTTACTTGGCTTTCCCAGACCTTTTGCAGTTTTTCGGCAGTCCAGAGGGGTTTTAGTTGGGGTGACAAAGCTGCAATCACCTTGTCGTATTTTTTAGTTCCCAACCATTCTACTAACTGCCGAGCTTGCTTTTCTTCCCGAACGGGATCACCAAGAGCGATCTCAGTTGGTTCTAGGTTCGCCTGTACTGGTGAAACGCTGAACGCAGTCCAAGGCAGCGAAAACCCAATTAAACACAAAGAGAGAATCGATACCCGTTTCGCTAATGAAAGCCGCATCATTTCAGCTATTGCTCCGCAAATAAATAACGTTTTTCCACTTGACGATTGAATTGATGCCATTGTTCATTAGTTAAAGCATTCAAGATCGCTCGATCGGGCAATATCTCTCCTCTTGTTATACTGGTTTAACGATTAAAACTACCGCCGAACGCGCTTGCACCCGATAGGTTTCCGATTCAATAGCGGCGGCGGCATCTAAATCACAGGCTGCCCCGGACAATTGCCCAGCAGTATCAATGACACGATGCCATTTTTCCTCTGGGAATAGGGGAGGTAACTGGAAGTTGAGAGATTCCCAGTAAGCGTTGAGCATAATGTGTAAATACTCATTCGCCTTAGGATGACGCAGGGAAAAAGCTAAACTGCGGGAATCCTCCGACCAATCGGGTTTACTCAACTCTACGCCATGCCAACTGAGATGGGGTTCAAGACTGGTATAGGTGACTTCTAGCAATTTTTCTTGACGGAAAAGAGCTAATTTTTTACTAAAATCGATCAGTCTCCTTACGAAACACCAAAGATCGAACTCTTGCTCCACCGCACTCCAATCGAACCAACTTAACTGGTTATCCTGACAATAGGCGTTATTGTTGCCCTTTTGGGTGCGTCGCACTTCGTCCCCCATCAACAGCATAGGTGTTCCTTGGGAAATGAACAGGATCGTTAAGAGATTTTTTATTTGTTGCAGTCGCAGGGTTTTAATCGCCTCGTTATTGGTTTCCCCTTCTATCCCACAATTCCAGCTAAAATTATCGTTGCAACCGTCCCGATTCTCCTCGCCGTTAGCCTCGTTGTGTTTCTCGTTGTAGGACACTAGATCGTTGAGGGTAAAGCCATCGTGACAGGTAACAAAATTTATACTTCTATTGACATTGTTGTCAGGTCTGTGGTATATGTCGGGGCTTCCTAAAATCCGCGCCGCTAATTTCGTGACTATGCTGGTATCTCCCCGGACAAAAGCGCGCACATCATCGCGAAAAGGACCATTCCACTCGGAAAACCAATCGGCAAATTCAACAAATTGACCGACACTATACAATCCTGCCGCGTCCCAAGCTTCGGCGATTAATTTTGTCCCAGCTAAGACTGGATCGGATTCGATCGCCCAGATCATGTTATAACCTTTTTGTAGGATCGGTTCCCCGTCCACATTGCGCGATAATACGGCCGCTAGGTCAAAGCGAAAACCATCCACGTGCATTTCCGACACCCAATAGCGCAAACAATCCAGAATCATTTTGCCCACAATCGGATGACTGCCCTTGAGGGTGTTACCACAGCCAGTATAGTTGCTATAGATGCTTTGATCTTCCCCATCGAGGATGTAGTAGGTGCGATTATCGATACCTTTAAAGGAAAGAGTTGGCCCGATTTCGTCCCCCTCGGCGGTATGATTGAAAACCACATCGAGAATCACTTCGATCCCCGCTTTGTGTAAAGCTTTCACCAGATCTCGAAATTCATTCAAAGGACCGAACGGTGAGCGATCGCTACTGTAACCGGCATGGGGCGCAAAAAAGCTAATCGTGCTATAACCCCAATAGTTAGTTAACCCCGGCATGGCCGAAGCCGGATCAAAGTAATGAATTGGTAACAATTCCACGGCAGTAATGCCTAGGTTTTTCAAATAGGGTATTTTTTCGATTAATCCCGCAAAAGTACCTCTTTTTTCCTCGCTAATGCCGGAATTCGGGTTACGGGTAAAACCACCGACGTGCATTTCGTAGATAAAACTGTCAGAGTAGGGAGTGCGTAGCGGTGCGTCATCTTCCCAATCGTAGCACCCAGTATCGACCACCACGCCCCGCAAAGCTCGATGACAATTATCGCCTTTTTCACTGGCAGCTTGTCGATCATAAATTTCCGCACCGACAATCGCTTTCGCATAGGGATCAAGAACTACTTTATCAGGATCGAAGCGATGACCCCGGGCCGGATTATCCGGACCATAGACTCGATAAGCATACACTTGACCGGCTCCAAGACCGTAAACGAAAATATGCCAATAGAAAAAAGTGCGGTTTGTTTGCGGGGTGAGGAGAATAGTCCGGCTAGGTACGGGAGAATTAGCATCATCAAATAATAATAATTCGATCGCAGTGGCATACTTAGAAAATAGCGAGAAGTTGACACCATCGGCCAATACAGTCGCCCCGACGGGATGGCTTTTACCGTGATCAGTTTTTAAGGTCATTATCAAGAGAGAAGAAGTGATTAGAAGTAGTATAAGATTATTCGGCGTTGCTGAATCAAGCTATGAATGCCAAATGTGTGTCCTATCCAAAAGTTAGTTGGGGTCTAGGTTTTAAAAATCCCACCCAAGAAGATTCATATCTCAAATCAGCAATGCCAGATTTTCCTGGAGATGGTGTGATTAATTTTCAAGACCTTGCCCTATTCAATAAAACTCTCAATTTTCCGAGCAATCAAGGAAAAAATTAGAGGAGTTTTAAATGGCATTTACTGAATATTTTATGCTTGATTAAGCCAATTAATTAAGTCAGCTTGACTCTGAAAGTCTAGCAATGCTTCTCCTAAGTCTTCTAATTTTTCTACTGAGAGTTTTTGGATAGTTTCGGTAATATGCGGGGGCAGTTCACCAAAACGTCGGTTAAGTAAGCGTAGCACTAACTTGGATGCTTCTTTTTGAAGTCCAATGGCTTCTCCTTGTTGAATTGCTGCTTCTCTATCTTGTTCGTATAAAGGGGCTAAACGCATAATAAATTTCCTCTCCTCCTGGGTTCTTTTGGGTAAGGCTTGCAAGTTCCTACTCAAATT
>SFBL01000210.1 GCA_007095785.1 Microcystis aeruginosa Ma_SC_T_19800800_S464 | reverse complement strand
CCCCATCTCCCCATCTCCCCATCTCCCCATCTCCCCATCTCCCCATCTCCCCATCTCCCCATCTCCCCATCTCCCCATCTCCCCATCTCCCCATCTCCCCTTCTCCCTTCTCCCCAGCTTATGATTCCCCTACAATTAACCCTGAAAAATTTTCTCAGTTATCGCGAGGCAGTGCTAGATTTTCGCGGATTACATACGGCCTGTATTTGTGGTGCCAACGGTGCGGGAAAATCCTCTTTACTGGAAGCAATTACTTGGGCAATTTGGGGAGAAAGTCGCACCTCGATTGCTGATGATGTGATTCATGCGGGCAGCGATTATGCGCGGGTAGATTTCGAGTTTAGTTATGGGGGAGAAATCTATAAAATTATCCGTAGTCGTCACCGGGGTGGAAAAGCTTCTAGTTTAGATTTTCAGGTGATTAATGATCAAAGTTTTCGTCCTTTATCGGGTAAAAGTATTAAAGATACCCAGGCACAGATTAATACTTATCTAAAAATAGACCATAAAACTTTCATTAATTCTGCCTATTTACGACAGGGACAAGCGGACGAGTTTATGAAACAGCCTCCCAGTGGTCGTAAACAGATTTTAGCAGAATTATTACAACTCGATCGCTATGAAATTTTAGCGAATAAAGCTAAGGATATATCGAAACAATTTGATGGACAGTCCCTCCAGATCGAGCAGCAAGTAGAAACTATCAAACTCCGTCTTCAGGAGAAAAATTCTTATCGAGAACACCTGCAAGAGTTAAGCAACCAAATTAACCAAATTAATCAAGAACAAGAGGTAAATAATCGGCGGTTACAGCAACTGCAAGGAGAGGAAAATCAGCGTCAGAATTGGGAAAAACAGCTGCAGTGGCAAAGAGAACAGGAGCGAGCTTTATTAGCAGAAATTGAGAGATTAGACCGGGAAAAAGTTAGTCTAGATAATCAATTAAATCAAATAAGGACTATTCTTCATCGCAAAAATGAAATCATTACCGCACACGAGCGCCTAATCAATTTAGACCAGAAAGAGGCCAGTTTGTCAAGTCAATTGCAAGCTTGGCAACAGGCCCAGTATGATAAACAACAATTAGAACAGAAATTACAGCAAAAAATTAACGAATTTACCCTTCCCATGCAACAAACGAGCGCTCGTTTAGAAGAATTGCGAAGACAGGAACAAGAAACTCAAAAAATTATCGAGCAAGCGGGGGATATTCAAGCAGGATTAGAGAAGTTAAATTATCATCGTCAACGTCTTCAGGAATTGGATAGATTAGCTTTAAAATATGCCCCTTTAAATAGCCGAAAAGCTGATTTAAATATGCAGTTGGAACGGGAAAAAGCCAGGATTAATGCTCGTCGGGAGCAACTGCAAAGAAATCGGCAACAATTAGAGACAGAAATCGCTCGCATTCCTCTGCTAAGAGAGGAAGCTCTCAATTTAGCCAAGCGAATTAAGGAATTAGATAAAAAACAAACCTATTGTGAACGAGTGGAAGAAAAGGAAACCGTTAAACAAGTGGATAAAAAAAGTTTATTGGAGCAACAGAAAAGATATCAAGAACAACTTTTAGAGTTAACTGATAAATTGGAAAAATTAAATATTCCCGATTCGGTTTGTCCTCTGTGTGAACAGAATTTAGACAGTCATCACCGTCATCAGGTAATCAGGAAAACTCATCAACATCAAGAACAAATTCAAGAGCAAATTTGGTCCCTACAGGAACAGATGGCAGACTGCGATCGAGATTTAAAACGTTTACGGGAGGAATTAGCCCAAATTAAACAAGAATTGCCAGTAAGATCGAATCTACAACAAAAATATGTGCAGTTAGAAGTTAAGTTAGAAACCATTGAAGAAAAGGAAATAGAACTAGAGAAAACCGAGGAGATACTTGTGGAGTTAGAAGCACTTTTAAGCAGTGGCAATTATGCCCTAGAATTACAGCAAGAATTGCAAATTATCAATCAAGAAATCGCCTTATTAAATTATGATGAACAAAGTCATGCTTTAGTCAGAGGAGAAGAAAAAAGATGGCGTTGGGCAGAAATTCAAGAATCAGAACTTAAGCAAGCAAACCGTCGTTTAGCTAATATCAAGGCTGAGAAACCTAATTTAATTAATCAACTAGCTAAACTAGAACAGGAGAAACGAGAACTAGGTCAAAATTCCCCACTTAAACAGGAAATTGAACGCTTAGAAAAGCTTATTCAAAACTTAAATTATGATCGCAGTGAACATCAGAATATTCAAAATCTGATCCGACAATTACAGGGGGTAAGATTACAGTATCAAGATTGGCAACAAGCAGAAAAAAATTATCCAGAAATAGCTGCTAAAATTGCTGACATTGAGCAAAGATTACAGCTGCGAAATGAGGATCGCCAGAAGATAAATCAGGAGTTAGCAAATATTATTCAAAAGATTGGTACTTTGACTGACTATCGCCAAGAAATAGCCGCATTATCGACTAATATTCAACAGCGAAGACAGATAATTGATGGATTGCTCTCCCAAAAAGGTCGGGTTGAGGAGAAGTTACATCAATTAGAGACTTTAGGTAAACAACTGACAGAAAAAGAGAGCGATTTAGCTAAAGTTAAAAAACAATATACAGTTTATAAAGAGTTAGCCATAGCTTTCGGCAAAAATGGTTTACAAACTCTGATGATTGAGAATGTTTTACCGGAGTTGGAAGCACAAACTAATCATATCTTAGCTCGCTTAACTGGTAATCAATTTCATGTGCAGTTTTTAACCCAAAAAAGCGGTAAAGGTACGAAGAAACAGCGACAAAAGTTAATCGATACTTTAGATATTATTATTGGTGATACCCGCGGCTCTCGTCCCTACGAAACCTATTCAGGAGGGGAAGCTTTTCGGATTAATTTCTCGATTCGATTAGCTTTAGCGAGATTATTGGCACAAAGAGCCGGAACAGCCTTACAAATGCTCATTGTTGATGAAGGATTCGGAACTCAGGATGCGGAAGGATGCGATCGCTTAATTGCGGCAATTAACGCTATATCCGCCGATTTTGCCTGTATTTTGACTGTAACTCATATGCCCCAATTTAAGGAAGCTTTTCAACATCGCATCGAAGTCCGCAAAACCGAACAGGGTTCTCAATTGATGTTATTATCCTAGGAAAAATATGGAAAAAATTACGGTAACAGTGAAACTATTTGCTATTTATCAAGAAGTCTATCAAACTTCACAATTAAACCTCGAATTTCCTGCCCACACTTCCGTTACAGAAGTGTTAAACTATATTATAGCCCCCTATCCTCAATTAGAAAGATGGCGCAATGTTACTCGTTTTGGAGTCAATCTTCAGTTTGTTTCGGGAGAGAAAATCCTCAAAAATGGTGATGAGATAGTTTTAATTCCCCCCGTTAGTGGTGGCTAAATGGAGATAGGGAAAATCACAAAAACTGCCACCTTTTTTACTTTTTCCCTGATATCCCGTGTCTAACTGGCAAATTCCCCCATCGGTAGCTCTTCCCCAAGAGTTTTTAAAAATAGTCCAAGACTACACCCCAGAGTCGGATGGCAGCGTCGTGGCACAAATATTATGGCATCGCGGTGTCCAAGATGGGGCGACTCTGCGGACGTTTCTGGATGAGAAAGCTTATCAGTCAAAAACTCCCTTTGATTTTGGGCAAGAAATGAACTTTGCCGTCAAAAGACTGGAAAAAGCCCTAAATAAAGGCGAAAAAGTGACTATTTGGGGTGATTTCGATGCCGATGGTGTCACCGCTACCAGTGTCCTCTGGGAAGGATTGGGGCAGTTTTTCCCACCCTATCAACAGTTAGATTATTACATACCCGATCGCCAAAAAGAATCCCACGGCCTCAATTGTCCAGGTATCGAGAAACTAGCGCATCAAGGAACCCGTTTAATCGTCACCTGTGACACAGGAAGCACGAATATCGCTGAAATTGACTATGCAAAAAGTTTAGGCATCGATATTATCATCACCGATCATCATACCCTACCCGACGAGCGCCCCGAGGTGATTGCCCTGATTAATCCCCGCTATTTTGTGGAAACCCATCCTTTCTATCATCTTTCTGGGGTTGCCGTTGCTTATAAATTAGTGGAAGCCATGTATTTAACCCTTGCAGATGTTCCCAGAAAACCCCTAGAAAATTTACTGGATTTAGTTGCGATTGGTTTAATTGCCGATTTAGTCAAATTGACGGGAGAATGTCGTTATTTAGCTCAAAAAGGTATGCAAAAGCTCCAAAATACTCAGCGTTTAGGAGTTAAAAAATTACTGGATTTATGTAACAAAACCGGAGATAGACCGATGGATATATCCTTCGGTATTGGACCGCGAATTAATGCCGTCAGTCGCATTTATGGCGATGCTAGATTTTGTGTGGAATTACTTACCAGTGAAGATGAAAAGCGTTGTCACGAATTAGCTGAACAAGCGGAATTAGCCAACATTCGTCGCCAAGAAATCCAACGGGATATTATTAAACAAGTTCAGAAAAAACTAGAGAGAATTGATCTTTCTACCACTAATGTAATTATTTTAGATGATCCCCAATGGCTGGCGGGAATTTTAGGATTAGTTGCGGGACAAATTGCCCAAGAATACCAGCGACCAACAATTCTATTAAGTACCAGTGAACCACCTTTTGCTAAGGGTTCCGCTCGGTCAATTCGTGAGATCGATCTCTATCAATTAGTATCCTCTCAATCCCATCTTTTACATCGTTTTGGTGGTCATCCTTTGGCTGCTGGTTTAAGTTTAACCATAGAAAATTTACCCCTATTTATTGAGGGAATTAATCAACAGTTGCGACGCACGGGAATTGATTTAACTTCCCTTTCTTCCCAGATAGAAGTGGATGCGGTGGTGACGGTTTCCCAATTGGGAAAAAGTCTATTTCGAGAATTAAAATTACTGGAACCCTGCGGGATGGGTAATCCGACACCGAAGCTATTAATTCAAAATTGTTATTTTCACAATCTTTGGCATAAAAATCTTGAAGATTTTAAAGGCAAAAAAATTGCTTATCCCCGGACAACTTTTGAAATCTGGGATAATTCAATCGAGCAGGGATTCCCCGGTATGTGGTGGGGTCATCACAAAGAGGAAATCGCTGCCGATACCTGTTATGATGCCGTAGTTGAGTTGGATTTTAATACCTACAAAAATCGCTATGAAGTGCGATTAATTGCCCTGCAAACCTATCAACAAGAATCCTTAAGCTATGGCAATAAAAAAGATTTTTTAATCGACAATCGCAATCGAGAAGTTAATCAAGAAGTTAACCAATTAAATCCCCTTTTTCTCCTGGAATGTCCCCGGGATTGGACAAAACTTTCTAGGGAATATCAACAGGCAATTTTACGGGATAAAAAGTTAGTTCTTGCCTATGCTAGTCCTTTAAAAAAATCCGCTCACACCACATGGATAAACCTTGTGGGGATTGGGAAATATTTAGCTAGAACTAAAACCAGCATTTCCCGTCAACAATTACAAAACCGGTTAAACCTCAGTTATTATACCCTAGAATTAGGATTAGTTTCCTTAGCAGAAAATGGCTTTAAAGTCAAGGAAAATCAAGAAAATTTATCCTTTGAATTAGTCAATCATGAGGCAAAAATTAATAAGATTGAGCATTTTCTGGAAGCGGTGTCCCTAGAAAACTTTCTCCAGCAATACTTTGCTACTGTTCCCCTAGAAATACTGCAAACAATTCTTAATCATGAAGACTCGATCGATTTCTAATTATAACTCTTATTTACTGATAACTGATAACTGATAACTGATAACTGATGATTACTGATTACTGATTACTCCTTGACCGAAGAATTTCGGGGGTTTTGCCAGGGTATAAACTTCCGTATTTTGTGCGATTGCTTGACGAATATAGAGAGGAGTTTGTAACATTCCTAGTAAACTCATGCCATCAATTAAACGTAATCCTCCCGTAGTTGTATCGGTGATTAATTCATCCACCACATCGGGATCGGGACGAGTATTTAAAGGATGATTAGCACAGAGAGTAAAACCCCAAGGAGAACCATAACTAGGAGTGGGAGCGCAATAGGAATGAACGTAGGGAAAAACTGCTTTTAAAGTATTCACCAAACGCGCATGATACATCACCGAAGGAGGAGAAACTGGGCCAGATTGGACAACCACAATGCCATTTTCTGCCAAAACTCTTTGTAGTTTTTCAAAGTATTCTTTTGTGAATAGGGGGAAAGAAGGACCCTCTCCGATGGGATCAACCAGATCAGAAATAATAATATCCCATTTATCGTTAGTGGTGTCTAAAACTTCTAAAGCATCGGCCACAACTAACTGAAAACGAGGATCATCAAAAGTGCCTTGGTGCATTTCGGGAAGATGTTCCTTGCAAGCTGCTACCACATCCCCATCGATATCGATCATCATCACTTTTTCGATTGTTTTCCAACGCAATAACTCCCGCGTTGTCGCACCTTCACCACCTCCCAGAATTAAAGCAGTTTTTGCTTCTTGGTGGGCAATCATTGCCGGTTGCACTAATGCTTCATGATAAATAAATTCATCCCCCGTACAAGATTGCCATTTCCCATCCAGTACCAAGGCTTTTCCATAGGCCCCCGACTCAACAATATACATCTCCTGAAAAGCGGTTTTTTTGTAGGCTAAAATCCGCGAAACCCCATGACTATAAATGTCCCAGGGGGTAATATATTCGTTAACCCATAGATCCGCTTTTAGTTCACTTCCTGCCATAACTAATCCTCCTTGGGGTGAAAAAGGCACGATCTATCATTATACAACAATTGACAAAATTCGATCGATAACCTGAAATTATCTCCCAGTCATCCCGAAGCTGCCGATAATCGATCGCTGAAAAACGGTAAGCTAGAAAAGATTAGCGAACAGTAAACTTCTAGCCACTAACCTATGACTAAAAACGAGACTACCGAGAAAAAGATTTTTCTCCTAGATTTTGAGAAACCCCTCTACGAATTAGAATCCCGCATCGAACAGATTAAAGAATTAGCCCAAGAAAATAGCGTAGATGTCTCGGAACAAATTAGTCAACTAGACGAACGAGCTAATCAATTACGTCGTGAAATTTTTAGCAATCTCACCCCTTCCCAAAGGCTACAATTAGCCCGTCATCCCCGGCGCCCCAGTACCCTAGACTATATTCAGGCAATCACCGATGAATGGTTCGAGTTGCACGGGGATCGCTGTGGTTACGACGATCCCGCTCTTGTGGGGGGTGTTGCCCGTTTTAACGGTCGTCCCGTGGTGATTATCGGGCATCAAAAAGGCCGGGATACTAAGGATAATGTGGCTAGAAATTTCGGCATGGCTGCCCCCGGTGGTTATCGTAAAGCCATGCGTTTAATGGAACACGCCCATCAGTTTAATCAGCCAATTTTAACCTTTATTGACACCCCCGGCGCCTGGGCAGGGGTAGAAGCGGAAAAATTAGGTCAAGGGGAAGCGATCGCCTATAATCTCCGGGAGATGTTCCGTTTAGATGTGCCGATCATTTGTACTGTTATTGGCGAAGGTGGTTCCGGCGGTGCTTTGGGCATTGGTGTCGGCGATCGCCTATTAATGTTAGAGCATTCTGTCTATACCGTGGCGACTCCCGAAGCTTGTGCCGCCATTCTCTGGAAAGATGCCAAAAAATCCGATAAAGCAGCAGTGGCCCTCAAAATTACCTCAAAAGATTTAAAAGAGTTAAATATTATCGATCAGATCGTTCCTGAACCCTCCAGAGGGGCCCATGCTGATCCGATTAGAGCGGCAGCCAATTTAAAAGCCGCTATTAGTGAAAATTTAGAGGCTTTATCTTTGTTAACTCCCCAACAACGGCGCGAATCTCGTTATCAAAAATTCCGCAATTTAGGCGTATTTTTAGAAGCTACAGCTTAATCAGTGAGCAGTGATCAGTGATCAGATGTGAGTTTTCAGTGATTATAGCAATTCTTGGAGCTATGAGGTACAATGGAAAGCAAATAGACAAATAATAGAACTTACCAGCTTCCTATGAGACCCTATTCTGTAGATTTTCGCCAAAAAATTATCGATGTCTGG
>SFBL01000021.1 GCA_007095785.1 Microcystis aeruginosa Ma_SC_T_19800800_S464 | reverse complement strand
TAATTGATTAGTTCGCTCTAGATCGAAAACAGTTGACAAAAATCGCAGCAACGCCCATCTCTATAAGGGTTTCATTCCTTACAATCCCGTCCATTGCATAAGACAAACCGAAGAACCAGAATTAAGAATGAATAGTAATCAGTTAAATGGTCTATTTACAACAGACTTGATGCCATTTAATCCTTATTTTTGATGTTTTTGAACCCTGAAAAATTAATTGTGCAAGAGGTTTAATTCTTTAAACACAAACTACCCACCAGATTTTGGAAAATTGCCATAATACTAAATCTGGTTATTAAAGACTGATTATTTATTCCCCTTTTTGAGTAGAAAACGGGTTTCTACGAGAAACCCGTTTTCTGTGCGTTACTCAACGGATTTAGTATAACAAAAGTAACAATAACTAAAGGGAAAGCCAAATTTGATTAGGGAGTTGCCAGAAATTGACCGAGAGATAATTCGGCATTAACTAAAGACTTCAACGGGATTAATTTGACGGCACAAGCTTTTAATTCTGGTTGCAGGGAAATCGGACAAGCGGCCGGATGGGTGAGACTATTAGCCTCAGCATTTTCTGCCCATAAAGCTCCCCAGTGCATCGGCACAAAGACACAATTAGGAGCAATTGCTTTGGTAATTAAAGCGGGAAAACGGGCAAAACCACGACGAGAACGCACCTCCACCCATTCCCCAGCTTCTATGCCCAATTTTGCTGCGTCTTGGGGATGAATTTCCAGAAAAGGTGCGGGGTGCATTTTGACAATTTTCTCGATGCGGCCGGTGCGAGTTTGGGTGTGCCAGTGACCGTACAAACGCCCCACGGTCAACACTAGGGGATAATCATCGTCTGGGGGTTCCGCTAGACCTTTACTGTGGTACGCGGCGAAAACAGCACGACCATCGGCAGTATTAAATTTACCATCGGTATAAAGGCGTTTTGCAGCTGTTTTTTGGCTTTTATCGTCATCTTTAACGAAATTACCTAGTAATTCCCCGGAATTAGCGGTTTTAGGGGCGGAAATTTCATCGATGGAATCGGGCCACGGTCGGGGAGTCTCGGCCAGGCGATCATAATTAATCGCCGTCATATCACAAGGACGTTTATAGGTCAAGCGGATAAACTCGGAATGTACCTCGGCGGAATCCTGAAAATTAAATTGTGCCTGAAACCCCAAACGGCGACCAACTTCGGCGAAAATTTGCCAGTCAGCCCTAGCTTGACCGACGGGAGGACGAAAAGCCTTATTTAACGTCACCATACGCTCAGAATTGGTCATTGTTCCCGTTTTTTCGCCCCATTGGGCTGCTGGCAGTAATAAATGGGCATAGGCGCTGGTTTCCGTGGGATAGTAGGCATCCTGATGGATAGTAAAAGGTGATTTTAACAGGGCCGCCTTGGTACGTTCTAGATCAGGCATACTAACAGCCGGATTAGTAGCGGCAATCCAGAGAAGTTTGACATCTCCCGTCTCCAGACCAGTAATCATGCTCCAAGCATCGCGACCAGGGACCGGAGAAATCCGACCAGCAGGTAAACCCCAAGCTTGTTCCACTTCGGCCCGGTGTTGGGGATTTTTGACGGAACGATAACCGGGGAGAAGATGGCAGAGGCCGCCAGCTTCCCGTCCTCCCATGGCGTTGGGTTGTCCGGTTAGGGAAAAAGGACCAGCCCCCGGTTTACCGATATTAGCCGTCATTAGGTGTAAATTGATTAAAGTGCGGGCTTTGGCCGTGCCTTCGCTAGATTGATTAATACCCATCGACCAGAGGGAAAGCACTCTTTTCGATTCGGCCCAGTAGCGGGCAGCCTTTTCTAAATCGTCGATGGGGATACCGCATTTACCCGCGACGATTTCGGGGGGATAATGGCGGATAATTTCGGCGTATTTGGGGAAATCCCTGGTGCATTTATCGATAAAATAGGTATCGATCGCACCCCAATCCATTAACAGGTGGGCAATACCGTTAAATAGGTCAATATCGGTTCCCGGGTTAATGGCGAGGTGGAGATTAGCGGCCTCGGCGGTTTTGGTGCTGCGGGGATCAACGACGATTAATTTCGCTTGTTGGTTACGTTTGAGATACTTGTGCAGACGGTTAAAGATGATGGGGTGACATTCGGCCGTATTTGTCCCCACCAAAAAGGCACAATCGGTTAATTCTAGGTCATCGTAACAGCAGGGGGGACCGTCGGACCCGAAACTGTCCCGATAAGCGGCCACGGCCGAAGACATACAGAGACGGGAATTAGCATCAAAGTTATTGACTCCCAGACAGCCCTTGACCAGTTTTTGGGCGATGTAGTAATCTTCGGTGTGAAATTGTCCCGAACCGTATAAACAGATACTTTCCTTTTCCCCCTGAGCGATTAGAGTTTGGATGCGGTTAACGATGCGATCGAGGGCCTCTTCCCAAGTACAAGGACGAAATTGCTCTTGGAGAGAATCGCGGATCATCGGGGTTTTGAGGCGATTTTTATCGATTGATTCCGCTACGGTGGCCCCTTTAACACAGATCATACCTTGACTGGAGGGGTGGTACTTGTCCCCGAAGACTTTCCATGCTTGTCCGGCCGACGCGCCGGGGGTGACTGTCAAACCACAACCTACTCCACAGTAAGGACATTGGGTTTTTGTAGATTCAGTCATAAGCAGTGGGTCTGATTGGTGGTGCTATCTTTGGGCATACTAAGATAGTCCGCAGATTTTCTCGGCAAAATTGTAGTTATTAATACAATTTATTACAGGCCTTAGCTAAATTGCCATTTTCGTGATGCAAATCGCGCATTACAACTGGCTAGATAAAAAGCATACACTTGTTCTCGTGCCGAAAAAGAATCGGCATAGGATAATAGTAGTCTCTAGGGTGGGGAAAAAGTTTTCAGCCAGTCATGACCTACGAACCTCTACATCATAAGTATCGTCCCCAAACCTTTGCCGATTTGGTGGGACAATCAGCGATCGCCACGACCCTGAGTAATGCCTTAATCAGTGAGCGAATCGCTCCTGCATACCTATTTACTGGACCCAGAGGCACGGGGAAAACCTCCTCGGCGCGAATTTTAGCCAAATCCCTCAACTGTCTGTCTAGTGACCATCCGACACCGATTCCCTGCGGTAAGTGTTCCGTCTGTCAAGCGATCGCCAATGGTTCGGCCCTAGACGTGATCGAAATTGATGCCGCTAGTAATACCGGTGTGGATAACATTCGGGAAATTATCGAGCGATCGCAATTTGCCCCCGTCCAATGTCGTTATAAAGTCTATGTCATCGATGAATGCCTGACTGGGGATAGCCTTGTTTTCACCGAAACGGGATTAATCCCCATTAATCATCCTGAGATTCTCGGAAAACGAGTTCTCAGTTACAACGAGAGCAGCGGAGAGTGGGAATATAAAAAAGTCCTGCGATGGCTAAACCGAGGCGTAAAAGCAACTTTAACCATTCAAACCAGAAATCGGACGATTAATTGCACTGGTAATCATTTGATTAGAACAGAAAAAGCATGGATACAAGCAAAAAATCTCAAAATCGGCGATCAGATCCTATCCCCTGTGAATGTGGCTGCGGTGCAATACAGGCCCAATAGCATAAAATCCCCTCAATGGCTTACAAATTTCGAGGAAGTGATAGGGATTCAAGAAGGTGACACAGAAAGCGTCTATGACCTAGAAGTGGAGGACAATCATAATTTTGTTGCCAATGGGTTATTAGTTCATAACTGCCATATGCTCAGTACGGCGGCCTTTAATGCTTTGCTGAAAACTCTGGAAGAACCGCCGGATCGAGTGATTTTTGTGCTTGCTACCACGGATCCTCAGCGTGTCTTACCTACCATCATCTCCCGTTGTCAACGCTTTGATTATCGCCGTATTGCTCTCGATGCGATGGTGGCACACCTGCAAAAAATCGCCCAAATAGAAGCGATCGATATTAACCTAGAAGCATTAACCCTAGTGGCTCAGATCGCTAACGGTGGTTTACGCGATGCCGAAAGTCTTCTTGATCAATTAAGTTTACTCGCAGGAACGATTACGGCCGAGCGAGTCTGGGATTTAGTCGGTGCAGTCCCCGAAAGAGACCTCTTAACCCTACTTAAACTCATTCATGGCAATATTCCCGATCAAGTTATCGAACAATGTCGCCATCTGATGAATCGCGGTAAGGAACCTTTAATCGTTCTGCAAAATCTAGCGGGATTCTATTTAAACCTACTTTTAGCTAAAACCGCTCCTAATCGTCCAGAAATGGTCGCTGTCACTGCTCCCACTTGGCAGGATTTGTGTACGGAAGCGCGTACTTGGTCTTTAGAGGAAATTCTCCGCGGTCAACAACTGCTTAAAGACAGCGAAACACAACTAAAAAACACCACTCAACCCCGTCTTTGGTTAGAAGTCACCCTTTTAGGACTGTTACCCCAAGCACAGGTGATTCCTCTAGTTGCCACGGTAGCACCTTCCCGTCCCCAAACCAGCGCCGAGAGGCCGACTGAAGTAATTACAGCACCGGCGCCGGTTAATCAACCGATAAAACCGGCGGTTATCACCCCGACAACTAGCGTCGCAGTGCCGAAAACTGAGGTTAAAACTGTTGCAAGTGATGACAATCATGAACAAATTTGGCAGCAGGTTTTAGAAGTAATGGAACCCCCCACTACTCGCACTCTCCTACGTCAGCACGGTAGTCTTTTTAGTAGGTCAGAATCGAGTGCTTATGTAAGCATATCTTCGGAACAATTATTAAAAATGGCCCGGCTACGCTTGACTAATATTGAGTCAGCTTTCGAGGCTGTTTTTCAGCGCCGGATTAAAGTTCATTTACAGGTAGGTTCCGGTACTCCTGCCATGGCTGCGGAAGTTTCCCAATCCCCGGGCGCCAAGATGCCACCACCACCAGAAACCGCAGCAACGACCCCAATAACCCCCGAAAATAAAGTTATGACCGTGGTGGATATTCCCCCAGTCAAAGAAGCAATTATCGAGAAAAAAGAAGCAAAGATCACCGCGTCGGGAACACCAAAAACTCCTAGCACAGAACTGCCCGAAAAAATCTTAAATTTTGATTCATCTTTGGAGACATTGGATCAAGATGTCGATGTTAGTGAAATTTTGGCAGCCGCTCAAAAGTTAGCGAAATCTTTTGATGGTGAACTGGTCAATATGGGTTATTCACTGCCAGAAAATTCGGCCGCAGAAACTAAAGTTAATAAGTCTCTGGAAAATATGACTATCGTGCGCGGGAGGCCTGATGTTAACGAAATTTTAGAGAGTTTGGAGGAGGACGAAGATCTTCCTTTTTAAAGCTATCTCAACGGCTTGTGCTAAACTGATAGGATATGCCACGTCTCAGGATTGGCTATTCTTGCTCAAATTCTAGCTACTAGACCTATGACACCCGAAACTAAGGACAGAATCGATCAATTAGTTCAGAATAACAAAGTTCTTGTGTTCATGAAGGGCAATAAATTAATGCCTCAGTGTGGTTTCTCGAATAACGTCATACAAATTCTCAATATTCTGGGGGTTTCCTACGAAACTGTCGATATTCTGGAAGATCAGGAGTTAAGACAAGGAGTTAAGGAGTATTCCAATTGGCCGACTATTCCCCAAGTGTATATCAACGGTGAATTTATTGGCGGTTCCGACATTATGATCGAACTCTATCAAAATGGGGAACTACAACAAATAGTCGAGGTAGCCTTAGCTTCCTAAAAATTTTCTAGGTTAGGATATCTAACCTAACCTAGTTTAAAGTTGTCCAACTAGCAATCTTGGTAGAGGTGATGATTGTGACAATTCGAGAAACTGCAATTTCTAAGCTACAGCAACTCCCCGAAGTCCTTGTTCAGGAAGTAAGCGACTTTATTGATCTTCTCGACCATAAATATCGAGTCAAAACCTTTGACACTCAGCCTGATGGAAAACTGATAGAAATGTGGTTACAATGGTTTGAAGGCGTAGATGGCTTAACTGTCAATTCACCGGAACCAATAAACGACTACCAACAACTCCTGCTCGAAAAATATCGGCAACAAGGACTAGAGCTATTAAAACTGTCCTTTGAATTGTTCTTTATCTTGTGCTATGAGGAAACTTTGTTGGGGAATACCGATGTGAATTCCCTTCTCCTCAAAAGCAATTTTTAGACGACGACGATACTCTCTTTCTATGTCCCATTGTCGTAATCTTTTGACGACAATTCTGAGCATAATTTCCATTCCCGTGTGAGAAACCCGACTAACACCAGCAACCTGCACAGGATTGATGATATCTTCTTGCCATTGTGGATCTACAGCCATATTTTCAGCGATGGCTGCCATTAAAGCGATCGCCACATCTGCCTCGGTGTCATAGGCGACTTCGATGGTAAAATTGACTCGCGCCCAATCTTTACTGAGGTTGTGTGAGCTAATAATTTGGTTATGGGCAATAGTGATTAAACGTCCATCGGCAGCCCGCAATTGAGTCGCTCGCAAACTCAGATTTTCCACCAAACCAGTAAACTCCTGAAACTGGATCATATCACCGACAGTGTACTGATCTTCAAAGACAATCAGAAAACCGTTAATCCAATCTTTTAAAAGATCCTGAAAGGCAAAGGTGAGCAATGCTCCCACTAAACCGGCTCCTGTGAGTAAAAAGGCGAAAGAAAGACCCATCCAACTCAAAAAAACCAAAATTCCCAGAAAAATGGCGATAGATCTGATAATTTCTCGCCAAACGTCCAATAAAGTGGGAGCGCGCAGAATCCTCCTTTCCAAATTTTCGGAAAAAACCGCTCCTTCCTCTACCCACTCCCGTAGCCGAAAATTAACGTAGAGATTAACCATATTGCTCACTGATGTCAGCAGCAACCAGATAATAAAAATCCGCAAAGGAATACGAATTATCCCGCGTCCTTCTAGCCTAGTTTCAGGAAATACATACAAAATCGCCGCTATTCCGCCAAACCAGAGCAGTATCAGTCCAATCAGAGCCAGTCTTTTCCAGAGAATATTTAATGTCAGTTGTCGCTGAATATCAGCCTGTTGACGGAAATTAGAGGAATGTTCTAGAGAGGCTAAAATCGGTTCTTGGGAGCGATCTTTTCTGGGGGGGGAATTTATGGCTAAATTCCGATCAGATTGACTTTTAGCCTGTTTTTTGAGGAGATTAAAGCGATTTCTTAAACGTTTCTGCCACCAAATTAATAAACAGCTTAAGCAAACCACCCCGAAAATAATTATAGCGGCAGTCATTACCTGTTGCCGGCGAGCGGCGGGCTGACGTTCTTGCCAAGCTTGGATTAAAGCTGTTTGGATGATTTTAACCCATCGGTCTGCTAAATCGTCAACCGAAGAAGAATCGATCAGGGCATCAACTTCTGTTACTGTCAGAATTACCTGTTGCGGTAACTTCTGGTTATCCCTAGCCACAATCACGGTTAAATTATTGAGGGTCGCCGGACTTACTTGCAAGGTTGTCGGATCGAAACCCCCATTGATAATATTATTTAAACCTCTTTCAATGCGCCTAGCCCGTCTTTCTACTGGGGAGAGTTCCCGGGCCTCAGAAGCGGTAAAATCTTGGGAGGCAATCTCAAATAAGGCAAATCCATCTAGATGGACGGAGGCATATTCTATATCCCCAGCTACAAAAATCCTTGTCCCCGTGGGAGATGCAAATGGAACCAGAAAATTTTGGCCTAGGGATGGCAGGGAATTAAGAACAAACATACTAACCAAAAGGCAACCCACCAATCCTTGAAAGACCAGATTGAAAATTTTTCCCGGTTGCCGTCGTCCCATTGCCCAAGTTTCCTTTTTGATTAACAATGATCTTTAATCGCTTTCTCAGCTTATAGCAGTTATCTTTATGGTGAGATACTAAGTTTTCCTTCCTCTCCCTTCTCCCTTCTCCCCACGGATAACTGATTACTGATTACTGAAATCCCCAACATTAGTTAACTTCTCATGTCCAATATACCCCCACAGTGGCGCGAGGAAATTACGTCTTTACCCGCTTGGTTACGACGTTCACTCGGCAAATCTAGCGAAATTTCCACGGTTCAGCGCATTATCAAACAAAGGAACATTCATACTATCTGCGAGGAAGGTCGCTGTCCCAATCGCGGCGAATGTTATGCCCAAGGTACGGCGACTTTTTTGTTGATGGGTCCCACCTGTACCCGGTCCTGTGCTTTTTGTCAAGTGGATAAGGGTCATGCACCCATGCCTCTCGATGTGGAGGAACCGCAAAAAGTGGCGGAAGCGGTGCAATTGTTAAATTTAAGTTACGTTGTCTTGACTTCTGTAGCCAGAGATGATATGGAAGACGGCGGAGCCAGTTGGTTCGTGCGGACGATGACGGCCATTCGCGAACTCAATCCCCACACTTTAATTGAAGTGTTAACCCCAGATTTTGCCGGAGGTAAGGGAAGTCAACAGGAACGGGTGGCGACGGTGGTGGGGGCAAAACCTGCCTGTTACAATCACAATATCGAGACGGTGCGCCGTTTGCAAGGGCCGGTTAGACGCGGGGCTAAATATGATCGCTCTTTGGCGGTTTTGCGTTATGTTAAAGAAATCGATCGGTCAATTCCGACGAAATCTGGCTTAATGGTCGGTCACGGTGAGACAAAAGAGGAAATTATCGAGACTTTGGCAGATTTACGGGCGATCGACTGCGATCGAGTTACTATTGGTCAATATATGCGTCCTTCTCTGGAACATTTGCTCGTACAGAAATATTGGACTCCCGCAGAATTTAGCGAGTTGGGAGAAATTGCCCAAAAAATGGGTTTTTCTCAGGTTAGATCCGGCCCCCTAGTCCGCAGTTCCTATCATGCGGGAGAGTAAATCAGTTATCAGTGATCAGTTATCAGTGATCAGTTATCAGTGATCAGATGTAAGTTTTAAGTTAATTAGTTAGTTCTACTAAATCTGGTTATTAAAGACTGATTATTTATTCCCCTTATGTAGCCTATATTCAAAGGATTTAGTATTAGTTATCTTTATCTTTGTCTTTATACCTGTTTACTGATTACTGATTACTGATTACTGTTTACTGATTACTGATTACTGATCAAGATGAATTTAGAAGCAATCATCCTAGAGGAAATTAAACAATCAGCAGCGGGTCGAATTAGCTTCGATCGCTGGATGGATTTAGCTCTCTATCACCCCGATTATGGCTATTACACCTCTGGAAAAGTAGAAATTGGCTCAAAAGGAGATTTTTTTACTTCCTCGTCCCTAGGGGCAGATTTTGGGGAATTGTTGGCGGAGCAATTTGTCGAGATGGCGGCATTTTTGGGCAATTCGCCAGGATTTACTTTAGTGGAAGTGGGAGCAGGTTCGGGAATTTTAGCGAAAGATATCCTTGATTATTTAAGTGATAGCTATGCTGATTTTTATCAAAATCTCAGTTATATAATTATCGAACAATCTCAGAAACTCAGGGAAAGACAACGGGCAACTTTAGCGGGATATTCCCCGGTATCTTGGCAAAGTTGGCCGAATTTAGCCGATAATTCCCTTGTGGGTTGTGTGTTTAGTAATGAGTTAATCGATGCTTTTCCTGTCCATCGAGTTGTGATTGAGTCGGGAGAATTACGAGAAATTTATCTGGGATTGGGGGAACCTTTTCAGGAGATTATCGCAGATTTATCTACTGACAGAATCAAAGACTATTTTGATTTAGTGGGGATAAATATTCCCTCCCCACTTTATCCGGAGGGTTATCAAACCGAGGTAAACTTATTAGCTTTAGACTGGTTAGAAACGGTTGATCGGAAACTCGATCGAGGTTATATCTTAACCATAGATTACGGTTACACTGCCGAAAAATATTATCATCCCCAAAGAAGTCAAGGAACCCTACAATGTTATCGACAACATCAGCGTCATGATCATCCCTATTTGTGGGTGGGAGAACAAGATATTACCACTCATGTGGATTTTACTGCTTTACAACGTCAAGGGGAAAAATTAGGCTTAAAAAATCTCGGTTTTACTCAGCAAGGATTATTTTTAATGGCTTTGGGATTAGGAGATAGATTAAATCAACTTTCTCAAGGAAAAATCGATATATTGACTATATTTCAGCGTCGAGATGCCTTACATCAATTAATTAATCCCACCGGTTTAGGAGGATTTGGAGTGTTAATTCAGGGGAAAGGAGTAGAGGAAAGAATACTTCAGGGGTTAAGTAAATAACAAAAAAAAAGGGCTGAATGCTGTTAACTTTCAGCCCCAAGAAATAATTAAGCTCCTACGGATTCTTTAGCCGCATACATTACCTCTAAAGTTATTTCACCAATACCTCGCTCCCGGGCGAATTTTTCGGTATTTCGTTTGACTTTCCCCCGCACAAAACCGGGTATTTTCTGTAATTCTGCCGTAGCTTCCTTATTCCAATTTAGGTCAGAATCTGCCGAGATACCTTTAGTAATTACCTCTTTTGTATCATGACCACCAAATATCTCTAATAGGTGATCTTCCATACCCAAAGTAAAGGAATTATAGACCAAATCGGCGATCTGATTAGTGCCTTCGTAACCTAAGAAAGGTTTATAACCGAGGGGGAAATTTTGGATATGAATAGGTGCGGCAATTACTCCACAGGGAATATCTAAACGTTTGCCCACATGACGTTCCATTTGAGTACCAAATATCGCCGCTGGTTCCAACCGAGCAATAGCATCTCCTATCGCCCCATTATCATCACTAATTAACACTTCATCGCAATATTCACTCACTTGTTCCCGGAACCAATCCGCATCATACTTGCAATAAGTACCCGCTAAAACCACATGGATTCCCATCTCTCTAGCGAGAATTTTTGTCATAGCGGCTGCGTGGGTATTATCACCAAAAACCACCGCTTTTTTGCCCGTTAAATTCTGACAGTCAATGGAACGAGAAAACCAAGCAGCTTGGGAGATATGCAGAGTTTGTTCATTGATAAAATCTTCGTAATCTACTGCTGCACCTTGGGGATTAATTACCTCTTGGATTTTGCGAATACAGCGCGCTGTTTCCACTACTCCCATGGGGGTAATATCAACGTAGGGCATAGCGAATTCGCTTTCGAGATATTTGGCTGTCATTAATCCCACTTCTCGATAGGGAACCAGATTAAACCAAGCGCGGGGCAGATTTTTTAAGTTGTCCACCGAGGCAGCTTCGGGGATAATGTCATTAACTTCAATGTCCAAATCTGCCATTAACCGCTTTAATTCCGTGCGATCATGTTGGTTATGGAAACCGAGGGTGGTAATGCCGATAATATTAACCGAAGGTTTAGGGGTTTTCTGCGAGATAATTTCCCCCTTTCTCTGGGCCTTATCGAGATAATATTTGATAATTTGATAGAGAGTTTTATCGGCCGCTTGTAGTTCATTATAGCGATAGTGGTTGACATCGGCCAGCAGCACATCCCCCTCGGCATCCTGTCGCGCTCTTTCGACAAAGTTTTGTAAATCCTCTTGGAGAATGCTGGAGGTACAGGTGGGGGTTAAAACGATTAAATCGGGACTTTCTTCGCGATCTTTGCGAACAATATTATCGACGACTTTTTCTTGGGAACCCCGGGCTAAAACATTACGATCGACAATACTAGTAGTGACGGGGGTAAAATTACGCTCCCTTTCCAACATCGAGCGCATGACGTTAAAATAATCGTCTCCCAGAGGAGCGTGCATGATAGCATGAACATTTTTAAAGGAACTGGCGATCCTTAAAGTGCCAATATGAGCGGGACCCGCATACATCCAATAGGCCAATTTCATAGAGGGTTCTCCTACAGTCAGACTTTTTTGATTGTCTCAGACTTTACCGATTTAGGAGTGAACGCTTAACGGAAGATTACAAAAAGTCCCCATGCAGATTAAGTATCTTTTTGGGGAAAAATGACACAAATATTAATATTAACTTTTTTAACAATTTATGTCATTAGGGCAAAAATTTCTTTACCGACCGCTTGGTAACAAAGCCAACCGAAATTGGACCGGGGGTCGGGATAATCTTTGACGATGACTCCCTTTTCGGCCGCTCGTTCAAAAGCAACTAAACGGGGAATTTCTCGCTTAAATACGGGTAATTTTGCTTCTTCTAGAGCTTTCCGAGCTTCTCGTCCTGTTTTTGTCCGTGAATCCACTTGGGTTAAAAGAACTCGATAATTATCGGTCATCGTGGACAGCAATTCTACCGCTTTAATCGTGACATCGATATCGAGATGATTGGGAGTGGTGGGTAGGATTAATAAATCGCTGCCCTGAGCTAAATCTTTTAACTCGTCTGGCTCCGGCCGGGCCTGGGTATCGACGATAATATGAGTGTATTGTTTCACCAGTCCCGTCGCTCCAGCTTGGGACGCTACCATAAAAGGAAGGGTGTCTTCCCGGGACCAATGGAGAGCCGAACGATTTTTATCCGCATCGATCAATAAGGTGGGCGCTTTTTCCTGAAAATAGGCGGCCAGATGAATCGATGTGGTGGTTTTCCCGACCCCTCCCTTCAGTGCTACGACGGAAATAATCATGAACGGCTCGATCGAATAAATGGGTATTTTCTAGTGTACTCCCAGACGGACTGAAAACCGTCTAAGTTTCCGTTCAGAAAGGCTATCAGTCAGGATTCTAGATTTTTGAGCGTGGCTGTCTCGACATTATGGTGTAAAGTGTTTCTTAATGTTAGATTTTGGGACTATGCCCTCGTGATCGATCACTTTTTCTGCTCACCACAACTACGGGAGCGTCTTCAATGTTGAAGCAATTTTTAGTAATAGCGATCGCTTTCTTGATTGGGTTAACTGGTCAATTAGTCCTCTCTTTACCCGCTACTCGTTTATCCGATCGAGAAATCTCTCAACAATTACAGACTATCCCGGGTTGGCAGTTACGAGATCAACGGATTGAAAAAACTTTTAAATTTAACAATTTTATCGAATCGATCGCTTTTGTTAATCGCTTAGTTACTCCATCTGAATCCCTAGGCCATCATCCTGATATTACCATCAATTACAATCGCGTTACTCTTTCCCTCACTACCCATGACGTGGGAGGTTTAAGTAACTTAGATTTTGATTTAGCTCAACAAATTGATCGCCTGATTCCCTAGTTTTAAATCAGCTTTAACCCACACATTTATTATCTTGGCGAATATCCCAACTACCATCAACACGGAATAAAAATAAACAGCTTTTATCGGGTGTACCGGCAGCAACTAAAGTAATTCTGCCTAACTGTCCCCAAGAACCCCCTAACCCCCCCTTTGTATCGGCCCAACTAGCGCGATAAATTGTACCTTGATTACCCACAGATCCACTAACTCGGCGTAGGGTAGAATTATCAGTATCGATGCTAACACCACGAGTGATGGGAGTCCAATCGGTGACATTTTCACATTCGTCCCCTTGTACTTTTGCCACTTTAATCTGTTCGGTTTCACTTGCTGCCATGCACAAAGATAGGGGATGAGAACCTTCTCCTGTGGCTTGATAACGGGTATTTTTCCACTGTTGTGATATTTCAAAGGTGGCGATATTTAAGCGAATCCAAGCCATTAAACGATGATAAGCAGAAAGGGCAATAGTTAAGAGAATTCCTAATAAAATTAGGGTAACTAACATCTCGACTTGAGTTAAGCCAGAGGTGGATTTTTGCCGATTAAAAAGCTGGAAATTGCGAAAAGTATTGGGAGAAAGGTCTAAGATATTCATGAGCCTCATCTTGCCTTTTTATTTTCAATAAATTATGTAATTACAAAGGAGCAACAATTAACTTGCGCTAGGATAATCCACATAATTTCTTGCTGTTATTACGGACAAGATTGATGGCGATTGCTATTTTTTCTGCTCCGGGCAAAAATCAGCTAAATAAAAGCAATTTTCTAATTTTTTGGTCAATTCAGTTTATTTGCTCTGTTTAGATAGCCAAATGTCCCGCTAACGAATAAATCCCAGTTGTCGTCTGGCCTCAAATAATCCGATTGCCACACTAACGGAAAGATTTAAACTTCTCACCCCCGGTTCCGCCATGGGAATATAAACCGTGTCATCACATTGATTTAATAAATCTGCCGGAATACCGTCGGTTTCACTGCCAAAAAGTAGCCAATCTCCGCTTTGATAGCTGTATTCCACATAACTGCTGCTGCCGCGCACAGTAAACCCGATCGCCCTTCCGCCGCTCTTTTGTTGATAAGCACAGAATTCATTTATTGTCAAGTGGTACATAAGTTTTACATAGGGCCAATAATCTAAGCCGGCGCGCTTCAGATAGCGATCGCTAATTTCAAACCCCAAAGGACCAACTAAATGCAATTCTGTCCTCGTTGCGGCGCAAGTACGGGCAATATTCCCTGTATTTGGCGGAATTTGCGGATTGATTAAAACCACTCGTAAAATCGGTTCAGTCATCAGTCATCAGTAATCAGTAATCAGTAATCAGTAATCAGTTATCAGTAATCAGTAATCAGTTATCAGTTATCAGTTCAGTGTTCACAGCAAAAAACTCCCCACCGCTCAATTCATAATTCATAATTCATAATTTAAATTTATGATTCTCACTTCCCATCTCCCTTGGGTGAGGACTAACTATACTGGATTCTGCCCCACCCTAGTCAAACTTATTTTAAATTGGCATAACTATCCATACTCAACGGAACTAAATCGCCATAGATAGTCAAACCTAACAACATTGTTTCATTAGCGGGGATTAACTTGCCTGTGAGAGCGCAAATCTCATTTTTTCTAGCTGTAGCGTTAAATACTGCCCTTATATCACCAGCACAAAACTGAGGTCGATAATCCCCTGATTTTTGCTGAACAAAATTCCATAGGACATCGCGAATGAGTGCTTGATAACCTTGATTGCCGGAAATCTCTTTCAGCTTGTCTTTGAGGACTCTTTCCAGACGAATGCTGGTGACTTCCATATCGGTAGTGGTGGTGCGTGTGATTGTCCGCATAATTTTTTCTCCCGAATACTAAACCTATTGGTGTTACAAGTGTAGTATAAGCAAGATACCTTTAACAAGCACAACCGGCGAAACCATCACCTCTGCTGCTCTTTTATTGTTACCTCTAAGGAAAAACCGCGTCTAGTCAGAATCCTATTTTGCTGCTAGAAAAAACATTGCTTAACTCTGAAACGTGATTGCTATCTGAATCTTACCTGAAGGCATAACTTAATATAATAATTTCCTTCTTCCTGATATACAGTTCCATAATCATGTCTTGTTCTACTAGGTACATCCAGCTTAGTTTGAGTAAAAAGACAATCTTCAAAAGTTTTCCTATCTAACAAATAATAGGAAAGAACTTCACCATTCCTTGTGACCACTAAAAATCCATTAGGTGTATTATCTTTTTTCCAATCTTCCGAAGCTTTTAATCCTAATGTTATATCAGTTAAAAAGTTTTTTATCTTTCTCTCATAAATTTCTCCGACATTTTGCAGTTCATAGCCACAGGGATTATCCATTGTCATTTTTTTGTGCAATTCTATTATACTTTTATTATTTTCACCACTATAAGCATTTAGCAGTAAGTTCGCCACAATAATTGGCATACTATCATCTATCAGGATGAGATTTCTATAAAAAGTGTTAGTAAACTCTCTGGTTTTTAACTCGTCAAATACTATTTGACACTGACCCCTAATTGTTCTTAAAATTTTTGTTGCTGATTCCAACTCTTTCAACTTTGGAATATCAAGATTATTATTGCTTTCAATCCTATAAATAAAAACCGTTTTTTTACCAGCATTAAAAATTGTTGGTGATTGACCTAATTTAGATTTGATTGAGAAACTGAAATTGTCATGCCTATCTCTTTTTGTATCAATAATTCCAATTTCTATATCTTTAACATTTCTTGAATCTTGTTTAATAGTTTGACAATTGATACTTTTGAGAAAATCTTCGATGGCTGGAATAGAAAAACTCCTTCCTTGACTATTTATAATAGCTTCAAATATGTCATTTGCTTTATCAATGAAATCCTGAACAGAAATTCTTTGATTGATGCAACCACTTCTTTTAATGACGATTTCAGAGAGATTATTTTCTAATTGAAATTCTACTTTTTCTAGGTTTTCATAGTGAAAAACTCTGCTTATATAAAAGAAATCTGAGAGTTTTTGAAAACTCGCATCACCTTTATAAAGTTTTTTTTGCCCCAACAAGTAAAATAATACATAAACTTCAGTCCATTCTCCCCTATTATAGCTGCGATAATTCATGGTGTTTTTTCAATTATGTGAATAACTCTAATTGTTTTCCTTGCCAGTCTGTAAATTTAACGTTTACATTTGATTTCTTCGATAAATCTAAAGTTTTAATCACCTCTTTTGCCACCGCTTTTACCACGGGAATAGCCACAGAATTGCCGAACTGTTTATAAGCTTGGACATCGCTAACAACAATCTGAAAACTATCGGGAAATCCCTGTAATCTTGCCCATTCTCTGGGGGTCATTCTGCGGACGAATAATTTATTTACCTCTCCCTTAATGCGAGTAACCGGAGTAAAATTAGTCAGTCTTTGATCGATAACTAAATTTCTTTCTTTTCCCATACCTCCCACCACAATAGCATTAGCGATACCATCGGGAGAAATAATCTCATAACCGAACCCATTACCTTTATTTTCGTGTCTGGCCCTGTGTTTAAACAAAGTTTCTAAATACTGATTAGAGAGATAATATTTAACGCTGACTTCCTTTTCTTCTAGGATATCTTTGAGACAAGTTTCTTGATGGGTTGGTTGAGGATAGGAAAAATGGTAAATATTTAAATCTTCTCGAAAACCGACGATAAAAATTCGGGGACGGTTTTGAGGAACCCCAAAATATCTGGCATTTAAAATCTGGGGACTAGGGACAAAATAATGCAAATCCTTTTCTAGTATATCTAAAATAGTTTTTAAAGTTTTACCTCGATCATGGTGAACTAAACCCTGGACATTTTCTAAGATAAAAGCTTTCGGTTTCTTTTCGTGTAGGATCCGGGCAACTTCAAAAAATAAGGTTCCGCGTGCATCTTCAAAACCGTGTTTTCTGCCGGCGATACTAAACGCTTGACAGGGAAAACCGCCGCAGAGTATATCATGATCGGGGACAGTTTTTGCCTCTAATTTTCTGATGTCTTGATTATCGGGTAAATGACCATAGTTAGCCAAGTAAACCTTTTGGGAGTGAGGATCGATTTCCGAGGAAAAAACGCATTGACAACCGAGATTCTCTAGAGCGATTCTAAATCCTCCTATTCCGGCAAATAAATCAATAAAAGTCCACATATTTTCTCTATTATAAGCTTTAGTTTTGATCCCTGAGAAGATATTATACCAGCTATCTTAGATTTTAGTATAAATGCTCGAATCTTTCTGTCCACTTCCCCATCTCCTCTGTCCGCGTAATTTTTTTCTCCCAAATACTAATACCATTTTTCTAAAGTAATGGCAGAGGGGCGGGGGTGAGGGACACGAATACAGAAAAATGGTATAAATAGATTGGTGTTACAACCGACATTACGCACATCTTCATATACTTTTATATATTTTTACAGGTTCTTCGTTACTTGGTATGGTTCGATAGGGGAGCATAAATTGACTAAATCCTTATCTGGCAAGAGACTTAATTGATTAGTTCGCTCTAGATAAAAAACAATTGACAAAAATCGCCAAATGCCTTTCTAGATAAGGTTTCCATCCCTTATAACCCCCGTCCATTGCATAAGACAAACCGAAGAACCTTTTTACATTCCCCAAGATGTTTTGACGAAAAACCTTCATTGTAGAAACTACGATTGAGAACATTTTCAATAATTGATTTTTTCTGAGAAAAAAAATTACAATTCTTCACCTTGATAAAAATCAATCATTGTAGCTATAGTCCCCACGGGCAATGGGGTTTCAGCAATATATTAGTAAAAATTATCAATTGAATGTTAAGAAGTGCGGAAAGTGGGATAAATTTTCTTTTGCCTGTTAGCTACGGTGAGAAAATGGGGATAATAAGGAATGTAGTGGGCTGTACAGTCTTTACTGGCTCTATTCCATGTCATCAGCAAACGAGAAACTTCCGACCAAGCTGCCTTCCTTTGCTCAAAAGTTGGTGCAATCGGGTTATGTCACTATCCCGCAACTACAAAAGGCAATGATTGAGAAGCAGAAAAGTCATCTGTCTCTACTGGCAATTTTACCCCTGATCACCGGCCGTCCTTTACCCAAAGAGGCACTGGCATACTACCGACTCGAACAACTATCAAAATTAAAAGCCAAGTATGGGTTAGAATATCTTGACCCTGAAAGTGAGACGCTCGACTGGACAGAAATCGAAAATCTGTTTCGCACAGTCCTTCCCTTTGAAATTTGCCGTCGTTATCAGATCCTGCCCCTACAAAAACAAGAATCCGATCCCAATGTCCTTCACCTAGCCATGGTCGATCCCGCTAATCAGCAAATTCTCGATGATTTACGTCGTATCCTCCGGGATCAAGAATTGCAGTTTGAACGTCGTGTCATCGATCGAGCAGATTACCAGAAATTGGTCGAAATCTATCGTTATCGCCAAGAAGAAGCCTTATCTGGCCATTTTCTTCCCCAAGAACAAGAGCTAGAGACCATAGTTGACATAACCGGCCTTTTTGAAGATGGCCAATCTCTCCCCCATCTCAACTGCAAATTAGCCGACGAAGATCTCGGTCTGATTCAACAGGCCAATCAAAAGATGATCGTCAGTCTCGTTAATAATATCCTGGTTCAAGCCATCGAAAGTAAAGCGACGGAAATTCACCTAGAACCCCAAGAAAATCAATTAAATGTCCGTTTTCGCCGAGATGGTCTCCTGCGTTCTGCCTGGGAACCGATTTCTCGGAAAATGACCCCGGCGATTATCTCACGGTTAAAAATTCTGGCTAACCTCGATGTCAGCGAGAAATCGCGACCCCAACAGGGAAAAATGACCATAACTTTTTCCGGTCGCAAAATAGATTTTCGTCTCCACACCCTACCCAGTCAACAGGGGGAAAAAATTCTGCTGCGGGTTTTTGATTCTCGATCCCCACTTTGGCCTCTCGATGAATTGATTACTAGCCAAGAAACCTGTAAACTGGCACGCACCATGATCGATCGTCCTGGGGGATTGATTCTGCTCACCGCACCGGCCAGAGGCGGCTGTTCCACCAGTTTCTATTCTCTACTAGCCCATCGAAACCGGGGTGGGGTTAATATCGCTACCCTGGAAACCTCGATCGAACGCAGCCTTAATGGTATTACCCAAGTGGAAATCGCTGATGGTCAAGGCCAAGATTATGCCTCGATTTTGCCCTCTTTCCGGAATCAAGACCTGGATATCATCGGCATCGATCGCCTGGTGGATTCTTCCACCCTTACCCATGCCCTAGAAGCGGCTTTGACTGGACATTTAGTTATTTCTAGTTTACCCCTCAATGATGCCTTTACCGCGATCGCTCGCCTCAATCAATTAGCGGAGCCGGCCCTAGTGGCTGATACCCTAATTGGAGTGATCAATCAAAGACTGGTGCGACGGGTTTGTCCGGTTTGTCGGCTGAAACATCAACCAAAAAGGGAAGAATTAGCTAAATTTGGTCTTTCTACCGTCCAAGCTGCTCAATACAGCTTTTATAAAGCTAATTCTCTCACTGCCGAAGAAATCATCCAAGCGCGGGAAAAAGGCAGATTATGCCGTCATTGTCACGGCATCGGTTATCAGTCCCAGATTGGGGTCTTTGAAGTGATCACGATTACCCCTCACCTCAAAACTTTCATCGCTAACAATAAACCCGCCGATATGCTCAAAAAAGCGGCAACACAGGCAGGATTCAAGTCTCTCCTCGCCTACGGTTTAGAATTAGTCTGTCAAGGTTATACTACCCTAGAGGAAATCGAGCGCGTCATGGCTGATAAATTAACTTTACCCTCCCTCTCTACTGCCAATAATCCTGAGATTCCCCCGGATGTTTTCGGGAGAATCGAGGCGATCGAGCAGTTATTACAGGCTCTCAACCGTGAATTACAGTCACTAAAGCGGGAAATTAGCCTAAATTCGCCCACAGCTTCCCCTGAGAGCGCAAATCCGACTATTCTTGACCCGGATTTGCTTGATTTGACTGATCCAGTCCTTCCTTCCCGAAACAGGCCATCGGACAAGGAAACGATCGTTTTCGCTCCCCCTGTTTATGAGGAGTTAACCGACCCCGGCGATTGGGAACAGTTAAAACGAGAACTAGACCCCAATCAAGAACTGATCGTCTCCTCGGAAGTCAATACTTCTTTTCCTTCCGCCCTCGATCCTTGGTCCTAGTCGGGTAAAATGCTGGGAAAAGAATTAAAATTTAACCTGGGCAGTATTTGAGGACTAAAAAGTAATGACCACAGAATTAGAAACCAAAAAAGTTACTCCTACTCGCTGTTTAGTTGGTGCGGCAATTTCGGCAGCATTGGGGACAATTCTCTATTATCTCACAGCAGCGATCGGTCATTCTTTTTACTCAAAACCAATGGTTGCTCACAGTCCGATCGCCTTGAGAAT
Organism: Microcystis aeruginosa Ma_SC_T_19800800_S464; assembly: GCA_007095785.1. Taxonomy (GTDB): domain Bacteria; phylum Cyanobacteriota; class Cyanobacteriia; order Cyanobacteriales; family Microcystaceae; genus Microcystis; species Microcystis aeruginosa_E. The sequence continues at coordinate 36,873 of SFBL01000021.1, read as the reverse complement.
TGGTAGTGCTGTCCGAACTTTAGTTTTTGGTTTAGCTTCTCTAGGAACCTTTATTTTTGTTTTTGTCACCATTGGTTTAATTCTTTTGGCTATCCAATTACTACTTAAACGCCCTCACCAAATATAAATTATGAATTATGAATTGGGAGTAGGAGGTGATAATTTTTATCAGTGATCAGTTAACTGATAACTGATAACTGATAACTGATCAGTGATCAGTGATCAGTGATCACTGATCACTGATCACTGATCACTGATCACTGATTAACGGACATTTTGAGCGATAAAATCTTCGATGAGTTGTTCTAAAGCAGCGGAGGAGGCGCGGGTAATCAGAAAACATCTAAACTCCTGGCCTTGACTGAGATATTGGGAATAGGCCGCCTGTAAAAAAGGTTTATAGCTGGGGTTTTTGCGAATATACACCTCAAAAAAGGCCAAAGATAGGGAATGGGCGTAACTATCGATCACATAGGGTGCCGGCAGGGTAAGATCGGCTACGGATTCGATCGCTTCGTTAATTCCCGCATCTAGTACCGAAAAATCAACGTGAGCTTGACCTTCAATCAGAGCTAAATATTTATTTTCAGTATTGAGCAGCGGAAAAGAGCGCACCTGTTCAAAAATAGCGGGGGTAGCGGGATCGTAGGTTCCTGCCGCCACAAAAGTGGGAATTTCGATCTTAGCCAGTCCTTTAGCCCCAAAAATACTCCAATTAAACGGATTAACCGCAAAAATCGCTTTGATTCTCCGATCGCGAAAGTTGTATTCTTCTCGGGGTAAATCCAAAGCACGACACTGCAGCAAGAGGGAGACATTGAGAAAAGCTAATCTTCTTTGGCAGTCCCGTTGTAAATTCTCGAAATCGATCGTCGCTCCACCCACGGCTAAGGCTGTATAACCGCCGAAGGAATGTCCACCAACTCCCACATTATCTAAATCTAATTGCCCCTGAAATTCCCCCGCGTTGCGTCTTTGCAATTCATCGATCACAAAAGATATATCCAATGGACGATTGACAAATTCGTTGGTATAAAAAACCGTCCGCGATAAACCGGCGAGTAGATTCTGTACCTGTAGGGTATCGCTGCCGGGGTGTTGGGGCATAGCGACGAGATAACCGTAACTAGCAAAGTGTTCCGCGTGTCGGACAAAATCTTCAGGACGGGAAGCTAAACCGTGGGAAAAGACGATAACGGGGGTTTTCTGGGTTAATTGCCCCTTGGGTTTGACAATAATTAGATAAAGTTCCCTCTGACGACGGCTATCGGTTAAATCCAGCCGCATCTGTTCCACTTGTTGGGGTCCGGGTTGTCGGGGGTCGGTCATGGCGGTAAAATTAATTTCACCAGCCTTTTTAGCTTCTTCTAAGGATAATTGCGCCACCTTTTCTGTAAATACTGTGGTCGCTTTCAGGACGACATCGATCGCCCGAGCTAATCTTTGCACTTTTGTCACATCAATCTGCATATTAGTGGGCAGATTACGCAGCAGGTTAAGAATAGTTACCCCTCCCGGTTCAAAAGCTGATTTAACTAGGGCAGAACGCAGGGCAAATTTACCGTTAATACCCCCTTGAATGGTGATCAGTTCTCCTAAAAGGTTGAGGATATCTTCCCCCATTCTGGTGTTAAAAAAGCGGGAGATCAGGACGGGATTAATTTCTTTACTTGTGGTTAAAGCTTGGCGAAATTCTCTTTGTTGTTCCGGGGTTGTATTACCTAAATATTGTCTTAGATTAGCGTCAATTCTGCCAGTTTTGGCAAAGTTTTCTAGGGAACTAATTTCTAGGCTACGACTAAAGGGTGCTAAGATAAAAGTGATTCTCTCGGCCGAGAGGACAGGAAAGCTAGTCAGTATCGTTCCTAAGCAACCAAGAGCGATCAATCGACCAATTTTAACTAATTGCAACAAGTTTTTCTGCTCCTTTTCTTTCTGCGTTCCTATTCCCTCTGGATTATAACAGTAACTTCGCAGTTTTTAACGTTTTTTTTGCTTGACTATCAACAAAAATTATCAATTTACCGCATTCGATAATCTTGACCTAGAATAATAGGTAACAAGTCTCGAAAATTTCCATTCTCATGATTTCAGGGTAAAAATGCCAAAGTTGCCACCACTTTCACCCCAAATTCTTCCTCAAAAACAGGTTTTTTATAGTCTAAACTCCACAATTCTAAAGCACAATCATCTTCAGCATTATTGGGAAAAAGATGCAGATGTAGGGTTCTATATTCGGGATCGTACTTACATTCAATCTTTTTAATCGCTCCTATTTGTCGCCGATCTAAAGCCACAGCCAAGCGCAGTATAGCACTTAAATGTCTGACCATATACTGATAATATTCCGTTAATTTCATAAAATCATCATGTCTTTTCTTCGGTTTACTTTTGCGGTGATAACGAGCGATATTAGCGATAACTTCTAACTCTATTTCCGTATAGCCCAACAGTTCACCATTGCGAATTAAATAATAGGAATGTTTATGATGGGCAGCATGACTAACATATAAACCACTATTATGTAAAATTGCCGCCGCCCATAATAAATCTTTAGCCTCCTGATTCCAAGAATGTAATTGTGCTTGGGTTTGCTCGAACAAAGACAGGGAAAATGTCGCTATTCTCTCGGCCGATTCTAAATTCACTTGATACTTTTTCGCTATTTTCAAGACACTGCGCTGACGGATTTCACTCTGATAAAGTAACCGATTATCAATTAACCCGTGCGTCAGCATCCAATCGACGATTACCCCTTCTCGCAGGGCCCTTTCACAGAGAACTAACTTATCAACATCTAACATGGTCATCGCTTCCAAAAGCACGATCGAACCAGCTAGAATTATCTCGGCCCGTTTATCGGACATCCCCAGAATTGCCAGTCTTTGGTGATAGTCCAAAGCAGCGAAACGTTTGACCAATTCTTTGACATCTTTGCGGGTTAATTGATAACCATTTAAAGGATTAGGAATTTCTCCCAATTTCTCCAAAGCATGGATAGTCATCAAAGTTTCGATCGTCCCAGAAGTTCCCACTAAACGCGGCACTTCTCCCACCTGTAAATGATGTTTAATTTCCTCTACTGCCCGTTCCAACATTCCGCGGGTGTATGCTCTTAAATAGGCTAATTCTGTGGTACTAATAGGATCGGTAGTAATGAAATCTTGGCTCAAACGCACCGCGCCGATTTTGGTACTACTAAGAAAGCGAATTTCTTGACTATCGGCTAAGATTAATTCCGTGGAACCGCCGCCAATATCGATAATAATATGGGTTTGATTTTGGAAATCCATCCCCGAGACGACACCGAGATAAATCCGGCGCGCTTCCTCCTGTCCGGAGATGAGATTTACAGAAATACCGACTTCTTTCTCGATTAAAGCCAAAAATTCGTCGCCGTTGGTCGCTTCCCGGGTGGCGCTAGTGGCAACGGCAATAATCTGATCCGCATGGAGACTAATAGCCAGATCGTGACAGCGTTTTAAAGCGGCGATCGCTCTTTCCATGGCCGCTAGGGTTAATTTACCGGTTTTCCTATCTCGATCGCCCAGACGGACTGTATCCTTTTCTCTGGCAATAATCGTAAAAGCAGGTAAAGACGGTTCAATTGCCACTACTACCATGTGAACCGAATTCGTACCAATATCGATCGCCGCTAGGATTTGGACATCGGAGGCTTTTGCCTGGGGCGCTAGTCCCCGATTGGGTATAACTTGATTAGAAATATTCACCATCGCTTATCAGTGATCAGTTACCAGTCGGGGGATAGGGGTTAGGGAAAAGGGCAAATAACCTTATTTGGCATCGGGAGGGATGTAACTCCGCCGCCTCTGACACCCGCTCGATCGGGGTTGGTCTTATTATCCCTCTAATTGCCCGCCTCGGCGCCGCAATTTTAGCTTTGTATAGCAGTTATCTTATTCGTCAATATACAATTTTCGCTGCTCCAGGGCCAATTGCCGGAATTCCCCCTCCCCAAATTCTCCCTCCCTGGGACGGCGCTCTCGATCGCACTCGACTAAATAGATATAATCACAATCAACCCCTTCTAAATTGGTATTTTCGGCGATTTTCCAAGCTTCGATACAAGCACCCGTCAGGGTGGCTCCCTGTAAATTGGCTCTCATCACGTTACTATGGGCTAAATTTGCCCCTTCTAGATTAGCGTAGGCTAAATTTGCCTCGCTGAAATTTGCCCTAGTCAGGTTGGCATTTTTGAAGTTAAACCCGTAAAGATTCAGTCCGCGAAAATTATAGCCAATATAAGCTTTATTTTCCCCTTGACCAGTAACCAGAAGATTTCTCATCGCAACTTCGTCCAGAATTGTCTTTTCCCAGCGCGCTCGCTCGATGCCCGATACCAGATAAAATCGAGTTCTAGTTAAATCTTTTGCCCTTAAATCAGTGGCTTTTAACTGCGCTCCCGTGAAATCGGCTTCTTGGAGATTTGCCCCGCAAAAATTTGTACCTTTACTGGCTAAAAAAGCAATTGCCATGGATTTCGTGATCGTTTCTCTCGATTCTTCTAGGGATAACCAAGCCAGATAAGCGGTGAATAAAGTACCACAAACCCCAACCATCAAAGCTATAGAAAAAGTTCCATTCATCACAGCTATTCCAGCTAATGCTCCCTGAAAAACTAATATAATTCCTGTCAATAAAGTTAAAGTTAAGCTGATGCAAATTGCTAGGGTAAAACTTATGGCTTGACCAGAAATCAAGGATAAAACTAAGGGCAATCCCCCAACTCGCTGACGATAAAATATTCCGTAAATTAGAGATAAAATCGTGATTATACCCGCACCAATAATTTTAAATTTGGTTACATCTGTCACCAGCATTAAAGCTAGATAATAACCAGCTAATCCCCACAGATAGCCGCAGACAGCCGCTATTAACCAAGAAATTAAAATTAATTGTAGCCGACCGCGCTTTAGTAATCCTGCCCTAGCCTCGGTAAATTTAGTTCCCTCTAAAATAGCCCCTTTAAAATTAGTGCCACGCAGATCGGCTTGACTAAAATTCGCCCCCGATAAATTCTTTCCGTGAAAACACTTTCCTTTTAATTTTACTCCCGTAAAATTGCGTTTCCCTTTGGCATATAAATCCAGTACCTCACTTGCTCTCATAGAAATTAAAGAGTTCTGTTTTTGGCTTGATTGATTAATGTAATTCATAACAACTAAGTAAGTAAGTGGTTATAATTAAATTGAAGATAGATTTTGTCTTTGATCCTCCCTGCCCCCCTTAATCCTAGGGCCGATTCATAGTAGGGTTGATTCATGAATCAACCCTACCCTTCTATCCCTTATAGGGATCTTTCTTAACAATTTTTTCATTAAGCACTCCAACTCTTATCCTGACTTGATTTCAGTTTTTTCTTTGTCAGTAAGGGTGTCAACAAGGAATATTACAAATTGTTAACCGAGTCTTGAAAGCGTTGTGCTACAAAGGTTTGAAATGTTAAGAAAGATGTGACTAATGGACAGCCTTGATAAGGGGGGTGTCTGATAATTTTTAACGCCTACCTACTTATTATCTTTTTAAAATTGGCTTTGGTTATTTGTTGGCAATTTATACTAAATCGGTTTTGAATAGTGCGATGAACTCCCAAGTTATGGATTGTTTCTCCCCGCTCCCCCGCCATCCTATCCCTTGTAAACAGGATTTAGTATAATACAGATTTAACTGGACAGACCAATGGGGATGAGGGACTTTTTTAGGGGCAATTCACCGGAAAAACAGCCCCTAAAACTGATTATTGACCCGGACTTGGTGTTTCTATCGGGGACTCTGGGGAAAGGGGAGTCGATTCAACTATTGGCGGTGGGGCCGGAGGTTGGAGAATATTGCGCCAGCCTTGCATTTGGGAGCGAGCCGAACTGTAAGCGGTACTTTCCCGGGATACGGATTCAGCAAGGCGAATAGCTTCCAGATAACGACCATTATTAGCATTGTCCGTGGCTAAAGACAAAAGCTGATAACTCCAACGTTCCAGCAATTCAGTCCGTTGCACACCCGCATCGGTTTTAGTGGAAATATTGGTAACTAAAGCAATCGCCCGGGTTAAACCTTCTGCGGTTCCCGTCGCCGCTAATTGATTAGCCTGTTGAAGATTTTGACGGGCCTGCAACTCTCGGCGCCAACGACGGATATTTTGGGAAGCTTCCGAGGAAAGAGTGCGACCGGGGGGAATTTGATTGGCAGTTTCGATCGCTGTGCTATAGTCTTTGAGATTGGCCAAAGCTTGAGCCTGATCTAAAATGGGTTGATCCTCCATGCGTTCAATCCGCACTTGCCAGTCGCCAATTTCCCGTTGAGCATCTCGGTATAAGGCCCGATTCTTAGCGATTGCCCGCGCCTGAATAATAGCGTTACTGAGGGAATTAATATCGCCGGGGAGAGCAATTTCCCGCGCGCGTTCTAAAATCGGCCGGTCTTCAATCACTTGTATTTGACGATTCCAAGAGCCAATTTCCTGCTGTGCTTGCGACCAGAGGGGATTATTACGGGGAACCTCGCCCGCTTTCGCGATAGCGGCGCTATACTGCTCGATCGTACCTGCTTGTGCTAAATCTCTAGCCTCGGACAGTATTCTTAGATCCTGTACCTGTAACTGCCAGCGCTCCCTCATAGCTAGGGCCGTTTGATGGAGAGGTCGAGAAGCGTCGATTTGTTCTAGTCCCAGTATGCCAGCTTCCAATCCCTCCACCGTGCCGGCTTCCGCATCTAAGGCCGCTGCGGACAAGAGGGACCAATCGGTGACATCTTCTTTAATTTTGAGGTCTTTGGGGGTTTGGTTAGCCAAATCCCGGAGAGCTTGCCATTGCTTCCGCTCAATTAATCTTTCGGCGTATTCTTGCAGTTTATCCTCGGTTTTCCCGATTAATTTTTCTGCCTCCTGATAGGCATAACTGCTGGATTGAATTTTTCTAGCTTCTTCGATGACTTTGAACCAATTGTCGAGACCGCCCCGGGCAAAGAGATTAAAGGCATTATCTAATTTACTGCTATCTTCCCGGGCGACGGTAATTTTAGCGAGCGCTTCATTATATTTAACCGTTGCCCAGTATTCGTTATTTAAGTTCAATAAATCCACCGCTAGACGGAAAGATTGATTCCAGTTGGAAGCGCGGAGATTTTCCTCTAGTTTGCTTAAGATCTCGTTGCCTTCCGTCCAAGTTCCTTGCCACTTAGCGATTCTTTCTTCAATAATTGCCGCTACTGCCATATTATTGGGGATTTGACGAGCTTTAGCAATTGCTTGCTCTAAATTTCCCGCTTGATAGTCTTTTTCAGCCAAATTCAGGATATCTCGCGCCCATTCTTCCACCTGTTGATTAACTTGTGATCGCAAGGGATGGTCTTCGGGTAAAGCTTCCACCAGGGCAATTGCTGCGAGTAATCCTTCCACGGTGCGACTATCGGCGGAAAGTTGAGCGCAGTAGAGACGCAGGGAGGCAGAAGCAATAGGCCAGAAGATTTTGGGGCAATTGGGCGACTTCTGCATATTTAATAACTGCCAAGTGGCGAGAAAGCCAACACCGCCAAAGACCACCACAAATAAAGCCGCCCAAACTTTCCAAGTGAAACGATGCTGGTATCGGGACCAAAAGAGAAAAAGAAAAGATTTAGTTTTCTCTGGCCAACGAGTCAGGGAGTCAATCGATTCTCGTTTGACTAGATTTTTGGTTAATTCTTTTCCTTTAAACATTCACGACTCCCTGACGGATATTTTTAGATAGATTTTACCCTAATGGCGCTCATTGCCCGACTTCTCAGCAAGATTCAGCCTGTAGAGACTCGACTAATTCGATTAATTGTCTCTCGTTGGCATTATACACTTCCCGACAAAACTCACAGATGGCTTCCGCTTGTTTATCCTTTTCGATAATGTCTTTTAATTCATCGACCCCGAGGAATTTTAAAGCTCCTAAGGCCCGTTCAAAAGAACAATCACAATCAAAACGCAGCATCTGCACAGCCGGAAAAATTTCTAGACCCATATCTCCGAGAAGTTCCTGAAAAATATCTTCTAGTCCTTTTCCTGCCCGTAAAAGGGGCGTAAATCCCGTTAATTTTCGCAATCTCGACTCTAAACGAGCCACCAAGACCTCATCCCGGGCTGCTTCTTTAGAGAGAACTTGTAATAAAATTCCCCCGGCTGCCGTTACTCCGGTGGTTGTACCGACAAAAACCCCCACTTGCAAAGCGGAGGGAATTTGTTCGGACTGGTCTAAGTAGTAGGCGATATCTTCCCCCACTTCCCCAGAAACTATCTCGACGATGCTTTCTTGAAGTTCATTTCTCTCCTCGCCTTTTTCTTCCCGTAAGACTCGCACATAACCTTTGTTACCCACGGCGCGACCCACATCTAATTTACCCTTAGCATTGGGGAGTAATTCCACCTGGGGATAGTCCACATAACCGCGTACCGTGCCATCGAGTCCAGCATCAACTAAAACACCGCCTAGGGGACCATCGCCTTTAATGCGAATATTGATCCTAGAACCGGGTTTTTTTAAACTGGAAGCCAAGAGTAAAGCCGATGCCATCGTGCGACCGAGAGCGGCAGTGGCTACGTTAGATAATTTATGTCTTTGGCGGGCTTCTTCGGTTAAACGAGTGGTAATCACTCCTACTACTCTAATTCCCCCATCGGCGGCCGTGGCGCGGATTAATTTATCTGCCATACTACTTACTGTTATCCTTGGAAAACGCTGTCCCGATTTTTAGTTATTCTTTAACTAACTTAACAAAAATTATCAGACAACAATATGTTCGGCAATTTTCAACAAAGTCAGCTGCGTATCGAAATCTCGGCCAGTGAACAGGCTATCCGGGATAGTTTACTCAAAACTGCTCATCTCCGTCAATGGCTGTGGCCGCAAATGCTCTCGCCCAATCTACCCGATAAATTAGAGGAAGGTTTGACTTTTACCTCTTGGTTAGGTTTAATTCCCGTACAACATCAGGTTTTATTAGCTAATGACCAGTGTTTACGCTTGCTTTTGAGTCAAGGTATCGATGGCTATCACGAATGGTATTGGGGCGATGGTTGGTTACAATCGCGTTTAGAAGGCATTTCCCTCCTTCCCCTCAATCTCGGTCAAACTCTCAGTTTATTAAAATTACGACTATTTTTGAGCAATCAAAAGTAAATCGCACTTTAAAAACCCAATTATGGATTGTCTCTCCCCGCTGCTCACTCTCCTACACCGGGAGATTGGCCGCACCATGCAGGCCCTGGACTAATGACAGGCTAAGAACGGGGGTCTTCCCCCGACATTGAGATAAAATCGATCTAGTTAAAAATTTAATTCCGAAACTATGTTCGACGCACTGGCCGACCGCTTAGAAGACGCATGGAAAAAATTACGAGGTCAAGATAAAATCTCCTCGGCCAATATACAAGAAACCCTCAAAGAAGTCCGGCGGGCTTTATTATCCGCAGATGTTAACCTACAGGTAGTCAAGGGATTTATTGCTGAGGTCGAAAAACAAGCCCTCGGTGCTGAAGTTATTTCCGGAGTCAATCCCGGCCAGCAATTTATCAAAATTGTCTATGATGAATTAGTTAAAATTATGGGGGAAAGCAACGTTCCCCTAGCTCAGGCCGATAAACCCCCCACCGTGATTTTAATGGCCGGGTTGCAAGGGACAGGAAAAACCACCGCCACCGCCAAATTAGCCCTATATCTCCGCAAACAGTCCAAAAGCTGCCTGATGGTGGCTACCGATGTTTACCGTCCGGCGGCCATTGACCAATTAATCACCCTCGGTAAACAGATAAATGTTCCCGTCTTCGAGATGGGTTCTCAGGCTAATCCCGTCGATATCGCCCGTCAAGGTGTGGAAAAAGCCAAAGAATTGGGCGTAGATACCGTTATCATCGACACCGCCGGTCGTTTGCAGATAGATACCCAGATGATGGGCGAACTAGCACAAATCAAGAAAATTGTCAACCCCGACGACACTTTATTAGTGGTGGATGCGATGACCGGTCAAGAAGCGGCCAATCTCACCCACACTTTTCACCAACAAATCGGCATCACGGGGGCAATTCTCACTAAACTCGATGGCGATACTCGCGGCGGTGCGGCCCTATCAGTGCGGCAAATATCGGGACAACCGATTAAATTTGTTGGGGTTGGGGAAAAAGTAGAAGCTTTAGAGCCATTTTATCCCGATCGCCTTGCCAGTCGTATCCTCAATATGGGTGATGTCCTGACCCTAGTGGAAAAAGCTCAGGAACAGTTAGACCTAGAAGACGCGGCCAAAATGCAGGCCAAGATTTTAGAGGCTAAGTTTGATTTTAATGACTTCCTCAAACAGATGCGGCTGTTAAAAAATATGGGTTCCCTGGGGGGAGTCCTCAAGTTAATCCCCGGTCTGGGCAAACTGAGCGGGACAGACATCGAAAAGGGCGAAAAAGAGTTAAAACGCACGGAAGCGATGATTAATTCCATGACCACGGAGGAACGCGCTAACCCCGATTTATTGGCTAAGTCTCCTAATCGTCGTCGTCGCATTGCCAAAGGTTCCGGACATCCGGAAACAGAAGTTAGCAAACTAATTGCTAATTTCACCAGAATGCGATCGATGATGCAACAGATGGGACGGGGACAAATGCCCGCTATGCCTGGGATGCCCGGGATGGGTGGCGGAATGTTTGGGGGTGGCAATCAACCGGGGTTCCGTGGTCAAGGTGGTAGCCCGAAAAAACCGAAGAAAATCAAGAAAAAGAAAGGTTTTGGCGATTTATAGAGGCTAAAAATGTTGAAATCCAGAGCTTAAACTGAGTTTTCTACCGTCGGCTAATTTTATCTCTTTCCCCCGGACAATTTGACCGATTATCGCCCCCTCTTCCCCCACTTTCTCCAGCAATTCTCGGGCATCGTCTGGCGGCAAACACAAAACTAACTCAAAGTCTTCACCGCCGTATAAAGCCCATTCTAGAGCTTTTTTGGCTCCTACATATTCTTTCAGGGTTGGATGCAGGGGAATCCGCTCGATTTCGGCACCAACCCCACTACAGCGACAAATTTGGATGATGGCATCTGCTAACCCGTCACTGCTATCCATGCCCGCGATGGGAAATTGCTTGACAATTTTTTGTAAATGTGGTATGCAATCAAGTCTCGGTCGCGGCCGTTGATGAGCTTGGATTAATCGCTTTTTTTGGGCGGAATTTAAATTCCTCCCGGTTTCAGGGTGAAAGAGTAACTCTAATCCAGCCCGCGATAAACCGTGATAACCAGTAATAACGATACTATCGCCCACTTTTGCATTAAAACGTCTAATCTCTTCATTTTTTGCCACTTGTCCCAGGGCGGTGATGCTGATATTAATCTCCGTGGCCCGACAAACATCACCACCGACGATCGCCGTCTGATATACTTGCAGACAAGAGCTAAGACCCCGATAGAGTCCTTCTAGCCAATCGATGGCTAGATTGGGAGTTAAAGCCAATCCTACCGTAATTCCCAGGGGTTCTGCCCCCATAGCCGCTAAATCGGATAAATTAGCCGCCGCCGCTCGCCAGCCCACATCTTCGGGAGAGGTAGTAAGATCGCTAAAGTGGACGTTATTGACTAAAACATCAGTGGTGACAACGAGAGAGTAACCATCCTTGAGGGATAAAATCGCCCCATCATCACCGATAATCTCCGCAGGACAATATTTTTGCAGAATCGGTAGCAATCCCTGTTCACCCAAGTCTTTAACGGTTAAATTCATAATTTCTGGGAATTGAACGATGCAGCTTCTAAAAAGTCTTTAGTTAAGAGGATTGGCGCTGATTTTTTCGTAGGCGCGATCGATAATTCCCCGACCGCGCAGAAAGCCGGTATTAGCACCCGGACAAAGATAGGAGAGAGTTTCTGGGTTAAAACGGTCTAAAATAGTCTGTTGCGATCGCAGTTGCCGCGGCCAGTGGAAAGTTTTCGCGGTCTGTAGGGGTTGCGGTTGACCCTTGGTGTCGGGGAGAAGATGACGACCGGTAAATAAAACCCCCCCGTGACGTTGCCAGTAGAGACAGGAGGAACCGGGAGAATGGCCGGGAGTCCAAAAACCGCTACAAGTGGGAGATAACTGGATTTCTTGGGAAAAAACGGTAATTTGACGGTGAGGAAGCAGATAAGCTTCCTGTTCCTGGAGAATAATCTCACAATCAAGCCAACTTTGCAGAGAATCGCTCTGTTTACCCTGACCCCCGCGATGGGTAAAAAATAGGTAACGGACTCCCTTTTCTCGGAGAAAATCCCGCTCGCTCTCGTCGCAGCCAGGACAATCCACCAGAATATTACCAGTATTTTCTACAATAAGATAAGAGGTTCCCCCTAGGGTTTCCCGATTAGGCGAGAAAGCGTATAAACCTTCTAGAATTAATCGAGGGGGTTTTGTGGTTTTGCTAACCTCTAAAGGAGACGATTCGGTTTCCGATCGCATGGTTTGCCTATCCAAATCACAATCAATGCGGTTTACAATTTAGCACGATCAATGACCGGGCCGGCTGAAATTAGCCGCTTTTTATTCAAGAGAAAAGAGCCGATATGGAAATGTGGTTGTTATTAGGGATTCTTGGCGGTTTCACCTATTTTATCGTCAAGCGTAGCGTGGCCAAAGTCACGACAACACCAATATGGTTAATTTGGTTAGTCCTGATGACTCCGGCTCTAATTTGGACCGGCTGGACGTTAATCTATGGAGAGGATACCCCCATGCCGGCATTTTTGCTGTTCGGCCCCTTTGTGATCTGCCCTTTTTTGTATTGGTGGTTAGTACAAAAGGGTCGAGTTACTCCCCAAGAAAGCACCCCATCACCACCAAAAACAGCGAATTTAGTCCTAGAAAATATTGATAATCCTGCACCTAAAAATGATTTAAAACCGATCACTGCCGAAGAGGAAAAATCCCTAAGAGATTGTTTTCCTTGGGGTGTTTATTATCTGCAAAATATCGATTATCGTCCCCAAGCAATTCTCTGTCGGGGGAAATTGCGAGCGGTTCCCGAAGAAGCTTATCAAGTGATTAAAAACAATGTGGAAAAGGTTTTTGGCGATCGCTTTTTATTGCTTTTCCAAGAAAGTTTTCAGGGACAACCTTTTTTCGCTCTTGTGGCTAATCCCTGGCAGCAAAAAACAGAAACTATAGAAACTGAAAAAATTACTCGCCCCTTTCTTGCCCTGGGTTTATTTTTATTAACTGTCTTAACCACCACGGTCATCGGTGCGGGATTAAGTGGCATTACTGCCCAACAATTAGAAAATAATTCTAGTTTATTATTGCAAGGTTTACCCTACAGTTTAGGCTTAATTGCCATTTTAGGACTGCACGAATTCAGTCATTATTTTACAGCAGTTAAATATAAAATTAAAACTACTTTGCCCTATTTTATCCCCATTCCTTTCTTCCTAGGCACCTTCGGGGCTTTCATTCAAATGCGCTCCCCGGTTCCCACCCGCAAAGCTTTATTTGATGTGGCAGTGGCCGGTCCTTTGGGGGGTATAATTATCGCTATTCCTCTACTATTTTGGGGATTGTCCCTCTCGGAAATAGTTCCCCTAACTAATCAAAGCAGTTTATTAAATTTTCAGGCCTTAAATCCGCAGTTTTCTTTTTTCTTATCTATCGTAGCTAAACTAGCTCTCGGCAGTGATTTAATCGCGGGAAAAGCCATCCATTTACATCCTTTAGCGGTGGCCGGTTATGTGGGAATTATCGTTACAGCCCTAAATTTAATGCCTGTAGGTCAATTGGATGGTGGTCATATTGTTCACGCCATGTATGGGCAGAAAACCGCCATAATTATCGGTCAATTAACTCGATTATTCCTGTTTATTTTAGCCCTAGTGCAGCCAGATTTTTTACTCTGGGCGATTATTCTCTTATTAATGCCAGTCAGCGATCAACCTGCATTAAATGATGTCACCGAATTGGATAATAAACGAGATTTATTAGGTTTATTTTCCTTGGCTTTGTTATTAAGTATTTTGCTACCCCTTCCCGAAGCGGTGGCCCGTTGGTGGGGGATGTAAGGGACCGCATCAATCAACCTGAGTTCTGGGAAAATTATCGGTCAGTTGGGGAATAAAATCCCCATCTCCTACGTCAATGTGAGTTCGATGACTCACCCTCGATCACTTTAATCCACAAAGCTGAAGGCTGACAACCGCTCACCGATCACTGTTATATGGTTCTCAAGGCTAATTCTCAGAGAAAAAAGCGAGTTTCTCCGCAAGGGAAGTTAGGCAAATTTAGGTTAAAATTGCTGGCTATTCCGCTAATTTTGGCGAGTTTAGGCTGGTTATATCACGATTTACGTCAGCAGTGGCTAAAACCGGAAGCGATTTTTGTTTTGGGAGGTCATGCCGATCGAGAACGTTTTGCGGCAAAATTAGCTAAGGAATATCCCGATCTACCGATTTGGGTGTCTTCCGGTAGTCCGCGACGATATGTGAAAAAGATCTTTAAAAAAGCGGGAATTCCCCTAGAACGTCTCCATCTCGATTACAATGCGCGAGATACTGTCACTAATTTTACTAGCCTAGCCGATCAACTGAAAGCCCAAGGTATTGATAGTGTCTATCTAGTCACTTCCGATAATCACATGAGAAGGGCGCGATTAGTGGGAGAAATTGTTTTTGGTAGTCGCGGAATTGTGATTAAACCGGTGACTGTTCCCTCCCAATCACCCCCCGAACCCCTAGAAAAGTCGCTCAGAGACGGTTTTAGGGCAATATTATGGATAATAACCGGTTCTACCGGGGAATTTTGGCTAGAATCCGATTCTAGTCCCCATCTCCGATCGAAATAAAATTATCTTGACAAAATTACCCACTTTATGTTAAGCAAAAACACCATTTTCGCCATCTTATTAATTTTTGTGCCGCTATCGATCGCCGGTTCCCTGTTACACTGGGGCGGAACATTTGTTTTTATCACCGCTTGCCTAGCCATTATCCCCCTAGCGGCCTACATGGGGGAAGCCACCGAAGCGATTGCGGTGGTGGTCGGGCCAAATATTGGCGGTTTGATGAATGCTACTTTTGGCAATGCCACAGAATTAATTCTCGCCTATGTCGCTTTGCGGGAAGGGTTCATCGATGTGGTAAAAGCGACGATTACTGGCTCAATTATCGGTAATTTACTCTTGGTTATGGGATTATCGATGTTTTTAGGCGGGTTACGCTTCAAAGAACAGGAATTTCAACCGATAACCGCTCGTTTAAACGCTTCAGCTATGAATTTAGCGGTGGTGGCGCTCCTTTTACCCACTGCCGTGCAATTTACCTCCACGGGAGTGGGGGAACCAGTCCTGCAACGTCTATCCGTGGCCGTGGCAGCGGTGTTAATTTTCGTCTATGGTTTAAGTCTCTTGTTTTCCATGAAAACCCACACCTATCTCTACGATGTCGGGATTGCCGGTATCGACGAGGAAAGCGCCACAGAAAACCCCGCAAAGCCGAAAATCTGGTTTTGGTCTTTGATTTTATTGATCGTTACTATCGCTGTGGCCGTAGAATCGGAGTTATTGGTGGCATCCCTAGAGGAGGCTACGGAAGAGCTAGGTTTAACGGCGCTGTTTACCGGGGTGATTCTTTTGCCTATTATCGGTAATGCGGCCGAACACGCTACGGCCGTCACCGTCGCCCTTAAGAATAAAATGGATCTATCGGTATCTGTGGCCGTCGGTTCAAGTATGCAGATCGCCCTGTTTGTGGCTCCGGTTTTGGTTATCATGGGTTATATTATCGGTCAGCCCATGGATCTAAATTTTAATCCCTTTGAGTTGGTGGCAGTGGCGGTGGCGGTGTGGTTAGCTAATTCGATTAGTAGTGATGGGCGATCGAATTGGTTAGAGGGAATGTTACTCTTAGCTACCTATGCTATCCTGGCCTTGGCTTTCTTTTTTCATCCTCTCACCGCTTAGAGTTATCCCTTAGAGATATATAGACAATGACGGACGCTTTGACTTAAGGGAGTGGTAAAACTGGCAATTTCGAGGATTTTACCGCCAGCTTTCCCTAGATTCTCCTCTAAACTTAAACTATCCTCCGAGGACCACTGACCACGATAGAGAATAGCGATTCCGGTCTTTTTCAGGAAAGGCAAAGCATAGTTAACACAGATATCCACATTACCTACCGCTCGCAAACAGACGATATCATAAGCAGAGTTATGTTTAAGGTTTTTCCCGACGATTTCCGCCCGACCTAAACGAGTTTTCGTGTTATTTAACTCTAATTTGTCAATAACTTCTTCAAGAAAATTAATCTTTTTTTGGGTGGAATCCAAGAGAGTCACCGACCAATGGGGATATGCGATCGCAATTGGCATCCCCGGAAACCCGGCCCCCGTCCCCAAATCGATGACCGATAGGGATTTTGTCAATAGATCTGGCTGGGATTTTTGTAACCAAGCTAAACCCGATAAAGAATCCCAAAGATGTTTTTCCCAAAACTCCTCTGGTTGGGTAATTCGGGTGAGATTAAACCGTTGATTACCCTCTAAAATCAAGTCATAAAGTTGTTGAAATCGCGCTTGTTGGGCCCCATCGGGTTGCCATTCTAGGGTTTCTTGCCAAAGGTCAAATAATTCGGGAAGGATCATTAATTCAGTAATCAGTAATCAGTAATCAGTCATCAGTCATCAGGTATGAGGGGAGTGGGGAAATTTCAACTAAAACCCTAACACCCTAAAACCTCAACTATCTGTTTTTTCATTTTTCACTTCCCGCAAATGTCCTTGTTCAATTTTCCAGTGACGGTCAGCAATAGGCAATAATTCCTGAGCATCGTGACTAACTACTAATAAAGTCCAGTGTTGTTTGAGACTAGCGAGAAGTTTAGCCAATTGACGACGCATTGACCAATCTAAACCGGCCGTAGGTTCATCGAGAAGTAACAGATTAGGCTGCCGGATTAACTGGACAGCGAGGGATAAACGACGCTGTTGGCCTCCACTAAGATTATGGGGAGAAGTATCCAGAGGAATATTTTCTAATCCTACCTCCTTTAAGGCCGCCTTTAGGCGATCGCTTTTAATTTCTGGATGACCGAGACGCAACTCCTCAAGGATGGTTTTACCGCAAAAATGACGTTCAGGAAACTGAAAAACGATTCCTCCTAATTGTTGCAGGTGCAGGACCGTTAATTCTTGGTCGCGCCAGTGAATCGTCCCTCCTGTTTTATCGGCAAAGCCTGCTAAAATTTCCAAAAGAGTCGTTTTTCCGGAACCACTGGGGCCAACAATCAGACCTAATTCTTGGGGTGCTAATTCGAGATTAATCCCCTGTAAAATGGGATTGAGGGCAGCGGGAGGATGATAAACCACATCTTTGAGATAAAGCATTGACAGGAAAATAACTGGAAATTAAGTCTAGAAACCCGTTTCTATGTAAATGGAGCAGGAGGACTCCCGTTAAATTTCTCCTTAATTAAAAATATACCAGAAATTAACGGGAGATGAATTGCCACCAGAATCTCAACTAACGCGGTAGCCTTTCCCAATAAGGAAAGGCTTGATTCTCAAGGTATGTATGAGATTGACATATTTAAGCGGTAAGTCTTATACTAAAAAAATAACACAGATGGGTTCAGGCTGATGTTAAATGTTTTGAAAGTGAGAATATACCCAAACAAAGAACAAGAACTGTCCCTAGCTAAAAACTTTGGTTGTGTTCGTTTCGTTTGGAATTACTACTTAAATAAAACTAACAATCAGTACCTAGAGACTGGTAAAGGAATGACCTACGGTGCCATGGCAAAAGACCTCACCCAACTCAAGAAACAACCAGATTTTGAATGGTTAGCTGAGGCTACTGCCGCTACCTTGCAGCAATCATTGAAAAACTTAGAATCTGCTTTTAAGAACTTCTTCTCAAAAAGAACAAAATTCCCTAAGTTTAAAAGTAGGCACAAAAAACAATCAATCCGTTATCCTGAAAGTTGTTCAATTAGAAATAAGGGAATTAAGCTCCCTAAATTAGGGGTGGTAAAAGCTAAGATTTCTCAAGTGATAAACGGCCAGATTAAATCCGTAACTGTTTCTAAAACCAGTACAGATAAATATTTTGCTGCCATCTTGTTTGAGATGGATGACTCACCCACCATTGAAAAACTAAAAATATCAGGGATAGACCTAGGTTTATCTTCTTTAGTTACAGTTTTTGATGGTGAAACAACCTACAAGATTGACCCAATCAAACCTACCAGAAAATATGCTAAACGTTTAAAGCGGGGACAACAAGCATTGTCTCGTAAAGCCAAGGGGTCTAATAATCGCAAAAAAGCCATTAAGGAGGTAGCCAAGGTTCACGAAAAGATAGCAAATACTAGACAGGATTTTCTTCATAAACTCTCCAGACAGTTATGCGATGAAAACCAAATCGTTGTAACCGATAATCTGAATATTAAAGGGTTAGCAAGGACTAAATTAGCCAAATCAATACATGACGCTGGATTTGGTATGTTGCTTAATTTCTTGGATTACAAGCTAGAAAGAGAGGGAGGAAAACTTGTAGAAGTTGACAGGTTTTATCCGAGTACAAAACTCTGTTCTTGCTGTGGATTTAAAAATGATTTGTTGACTCTTTTGTATTCGTGAATGGATTTGTCCAGAATGTAAGAGTCATCACGATAGAGATGAAAACGCCGCCAAGAATTTAAGGGAAGAAGGTATGAGAATACTGTCAACAAATACCGATGGACAGTCGGAATTTCAAGCTTGTGGAGAAACTGTAAGACTCGTGGGTACTTGTACCCAAAAGCGGGTTTCTGTGAATCAAGAATCCCCCGTCCCAGCGTCAGCTTGACGGGGGAGTGTCAATGTGACAGATTTTTTCATTCGCTCAAGGAGACTTTTGACCATGGTGCTGAGGTTAGGTTTAACGAAAAAAATGGCGATCAGTGCTTCGCTGGCTGTTATGGTAGTGGTTAACTGGATTAGTCCTGGGTTGGCCGGAGATCCTTTCCGCAAAACCAATCCCCGACCGATTGGTGATAAGACCGAGGCCGCTTTTAACGCTATTTTTAAACAAGGTAATTATCTAGAGGCAAAAAAATTAATTGTTGAGGCCACAGAAAAGGAACCCCAAGAACCTTTGTCCCATGCTATGCGTGCCTCTCTTGCTTTTACCGACCAGGATTGGAACACCCTCAAAACCTACTCCGAGAAAACTAAGGCAGCGGCCAAACAAATGCAGGACAGCGACCCTTTAAGGGGAAATTTGTATCTCGCGGTGGGGAGTTTTTTGGAGGGAACCTACGTTTTTCAAACCGAAGGAGCAGTATCGGCTATCCCCAGATTACAACAGGTGTTTCAGTATTTGGAAACCGCAGAAAAGGTTAATCCTACGGATCCGGAATTGAACCTATTAAAGGGTTATATGGATTTGATTTTAGCGGTTAATCTACCCTTTTCTAGTCCCCAAGAGGCAATTCAACGGCTAGAAACCTATGGAAGTCCTGATTACTTGGTTGATCGAGGTATCGCTCTAGCTTACCGGGATTTAAAGCAGTACGATCAGGCTTTGCAGTTTATCGATAACGCTCTGAAAGCGACCCCCGATAATCCAGAATTAATGTATCTGAAGGGTCAAATCCTGAGAATTCAAGGCAATACGGATAAAAATACTGGCTCTTTGAAACTGGCACTAGATTACTTTAATAATGCCCTGAAAAAACAGGAACAACTCCCCGAATCGGTCAAAAAACAGTTAAATCGGGAACACCGTAAGGTACAGGAGGAGATTAAATCCCTAGAAAACACCGCTAATCGTTAAAAAACGCCTAAAAATAGTCAATATTTCTTTTTTTTATCAGTTATCAGCTTCAGGCAAAAGGCAGCAGTCAAATTTTGCCAAAACAGAAAATCTCCTCTTATGGTATATAAAGTAAAGGATTATTAAGCTTCGCAGAAGTTTATTAATTAAAGTTAAAAATATATTGACAAAAAAGATGGCTTGTGGTATGGAGCAGAATTTAGCCACACCTCCTAGCTGATTTCTTGTCAAGGGTTCACCTAAGTGTAATTGGAGATTTCATGACGGCAACGACGGATAAATTGCATGGGGAGTTGATCACCTCGATCGAGCCAGACTTTAAACTGAAAGATATTATTAAAAGCATTCCCAAAGAATATTTCCAGAAAGACCCAGTTAAAGCTTGGTTTGGAGTGATTACGAATATTTTGGCGGTCATTGCCGGTTATGCGATGCTAGTTTATTCTCCCTGGTATTTACTGCCTTTAGCTTGGATTTTCACGGGTACAGCTTTAACGGGATTCTTTGTGATCGCCCATGATTGCGGTCATCGGTCTTTTTCTAATCGACCCTGGGTTAATGATCTTGTCGGTCATATTTTCCTCTTACCGCTGATCTATCCCTTCCACTGCTGGCGTTTCCTCCATGATCGCCATCATGCTAAAACTAACATGGTAACGATAGATAATGCCTGGGATCCGTGGGAATTAGAAGCTTTTAACTCAGCTAATCCCCTAGTGCGTCTCTTTTATCGTGGCATTCGCGGACGTTTCTGGTGGCTCGGTTCGATCGCCCACTGGGCTATTCTACACTTCAATATCGAACAATTCAAGGAGAACGAACGGGAAAAAGCCCGCTTTTCGATGATTGTCGTCCTAGTTTTTGCCGCTATTTTTTTCCCAACCCTCATTTTCTACACTGGTGTCTGGGGATTGGTTAAATTTTGGGTGGTGCCTTGGTTTGTCTATCATTTTTGGATGAGTACCTTTACCCTTGTCCATCACACGGACCCCGATATTCAATTTTCCTATCCCGAAGACTGGAATCAAGCTTTAGCGCAACTAGAAGGAACGGTTCACTGTAGCTATCCCCGTTGGGTAGAAATTCTCTGTCACGATATTAATGTTCATATCCCCCATCATATCTCGACGGCGATTCCTTCCTATAACCTCCGCAAAGTTCACGCTAGTCTCCAAGAAAATTGGGGTAGTCACCTAAAAGAAACCGAGTTTTCTTGGGCATTAATGAAGCGAATCGTTGATTATTGCCATATTTTCGACTCCGAAACCGCCTACAAAACCTTTAAGGAAAGTCGCGGTTAAATCAGTGATCAGTTATCAGTGATCAGTTATCAGTGGGTAAGTTATCAGATTTGAGTTTTAAGTGACAGTATTAAATAGGGTCTGGTGAAAAAGTTTTTCTTGGGGGTAGGGTGTGGGGTGTGGGGTGTAGGGTTTGACCGATTTTCATCTGCTCAATTACCTAATTTTCAGGGAAAAAGTACCTGAATTTTCCCCCTGATCACGCCCAGTCCAGTACTTTTTGATTGACAAAAAGTCTAAAAGTCTTACCCAACAAGGTTTTTAGATTTATTCAGCCAACCCTAAATCGAAGTTTCCTACTGTCTTTTCACTGTTTACTGATTACTGTTTACTGATCACTGAAAAAAGATTACCAGGAACCGCGTTTGCCATTGGGCATAACTGTTAACCAATTGGTTTTTGCCAGGGCGATTTGTTCTCGAGTTACTTGGGCATCAGAGAGATTAGCCCCGCAAAGATTAGTATCTTTGAGATTAGCGTAGCGAAGATGGGCTCTGGTGAGATTAGCCCCGCGTAAATCGGCCTCTTCCAGGTCTGCATAACCGAGATAGGCATTATTTAAATTGGTATTTTTGAGAATAGCTTGACTGAGATTAACCCGGCCCAGATCCGCATTGGACAAATCCGCCCCTTGTAAATTAGCTCCTGTTAATTTGGATTGACAGAAATTGACCCCCAAAAGTTTTGCTTTGGTCAGATTGAGATTCGGTAATTCCTCTTGGGCGAAATTGCGCCGGCCGTTATTGTAAGCATCGAGAATCGTTTTTTCATCTAAGCGGGGTTTTTTCTTCAGTAAGGTTAGCTCTGTGCTGCTGCGGGCTTTACTTCTAGTTAATACACTTGTACTAAGCGGTGAAAAAGCCATCTGTCCCCCCAGCATATTATCTGGAGAGGCCTCTGGATTTTTATTTTTGGGGGGAAATTTAGAATTGAGAGGGGCAGAAACCGAGGAGGCGGCTATCGGACTTAAATCTTGTGAGGGTTTCGGGGAAGTCACCACTGGAGGCGTGATTAAACTTTGGGCTAGACTGTCGGCATAAGCCATCATGTCTAAAGCATCCATTACCTCTTGAGCGGATTTGTAGCGATGACGGACAGAGACTTCCAGCATTGTTTTCAGGACTTTAGCAAACTGGGGACTCACCTTGACTAATTTTTCCCAAAGTAATTCACCTGTATTAACATCAACTTCGATCGCTTTAGGAGATCTGCCCGTGAGTAGATAGAGACAGGTAGCTCCCACGGCGTAGATATCACTAGAGTAAACGGGACGCATGGCCATCTGTTCGGGAGGGGCAAAACCTTGGGTACCCACGGCAAAATTAGTGAAAGCGGTTTGAGAATCGGCATTGGCAATGACGGTATTAACTTGATTTTTGACGGCCCCAAAGTCAATCAGAACCAATTTTCGGTCTGTTTGCCGACGAATTAGGTTAGCGGGTTTGATATCCCGGTGAATTACCTTTTGCCCGTGGACATATTGCAAAATTGCC
Source organism: Microcystis aeruginosa Ma_SC_T_19800800_S464 (assembly GCA_007095785.1). Lineage (GTDB taxonomy): Bacteria > Cyanobacteriota > Cyanobacteriia > Cyanobacteriales > Microcystaceae > Microcystis > Microcystis aeruginosa_E. The sequence goes on along the minus strand of SFBL01000021.1, from coordinate 14,293 downwards.
AAAAGTTCACTTAAAAACTGTTTGACTCCCGCTTCGCTAAACGGTCCGCGTTTTTTGACCTCTTGGTGTAGGTTATGACCTTTAACGTATTCTTGAACTAGATAAAACTGTTGATTATCTTCAAAATAGTCCAATAATCGGGGAATCTGCGGATGAACTCCCAGTTTTGCCAAGGTTTCGGCTTCTCGGGCAAAAAGATCCTTGGCCATGCGAAAAACATTAGCATCTTTATGGGGAGGTTGCAGTTGTTTGACCACACAGAGGGGCTCACCCGGTAGGGACAGATCCGATGAAACAAAAGTTGCCCCAAACCCTCCTTTTCCCAAAATGCCTAGGGTTTGATAGCGGTCGTGCAGAAGAATTTTTGAACCGCAACTCTCGCAGATTAAAGCTGTCGGAGCGTTTTTCGGTTGAGGACAGTCGGGATTAAGGCAGTAGGTCATCTAGAGTCACCAATTGACCGATACTTTTTGGCTAACAAACCCTAACAATCGACTTTAAGAGATTCTCCTCAAGAGGGGGTATCTCCCAAAGTCTAAAACCAGAGGCCTGAGACAATCAAAGCGCGTGTAACGCCTTTTTTGTGTCATTCCTTAGTTGACGCAGGGGGCCACTTATCAAGATAGCGGTTGCCCCCTAACGGGGATTTTCACCTAAACTCTCCCAGTCTATCACAGATTTTAACATTGGCGACCTCTGCCAATTGTCAACTAATCTTAGCTTTTCTTGATAATTGATCATCTCTAATCACTTTTTCCCTTTCACCAAAGCGGCCCGGGCCTGTTCGCGGTCATCGAAAGGGATTTTTTCTGTCCCCAAAATTTGATAATCTTCGTGACCTTTACCCGCAATAATTACTCCGTCTCCCGGTTGTGCCGCTTGAATAGCGGTGTCAATGGCCAAAGCGCGATCGCTAATTACCTGCACAGTAATTTCTGAGGGAATGCCAGCGATAATATCCTGAAGGATTCGTTCGGGAGCCTCTGTGCGGGGATTATCCGAGGTGACTATGGCTAAATCTGCTAATTCGGCCGCTATTTTCCCCATTAACGGTCGTTTTGTCCGATCGCGATCGCCGCCACAACCAAAAACACAAATCATCCGACCGGAAATAAAGGGTCGGGAAGCTTTTAAAACATTCTCTAAACTGTCGGGAGTATGGGCATAATCGACAATGACGCTGATATCTTGGTCGGGAGCGATGCTAACCCGTTCCATCCGCCCCGGTACTCCTGAAAACTGGGGAATTTGACCGATTACTGTCCCTAAATCTACACCACATTCTAACACTGCCGCCACCGCCGCTAAGAGGTTAGCTAGATTATATTGACCCACCAGAGGAGAAGCAAAGGCTATTTCCCCTTGGGGAGTCACCATCACCCCTTCCACTCCCGTGGGTTGATAGTGTAAATCTTTAGTATAAAAATCGGCACGAGCATCGGACACACTATAGGTTAAAACCTGTTGGGGAGACAGGGAGGCCGCTAAACGTTGACCATAGACATCATCAAGGTTAATAATCGCCTTACCTTGCAGATAATCGGGACTAAATAATTTAGCTTTAGCGGCAAAATAATCCTCCATATCGAGGTGATAATCGAGATGGTCTCTGGTGAGATTGGTAAACACCGTCACGGGAAAAGTACAACCCTGTACCCGTCCCTGGGCCAGTGCATGGGAACTAACTTCCATGACGGCGATTTCATTGCCGGCGCTCACCGCTTTAGCTAAACTAGCTTGTAACTCGTTAGCGAAAGGGGTGGTATGATTAGCGGTTTCTTGGAATCCTTGCCAACGGGTGTAAAGAGTCCCGAATAAAGCGGTGGGAATCCCTGCTTGGCTGAGAAAATATTCAATTAAATGGGTGGTGGTGGTTTTGCCGTTGGTTCCCGTCACACCGATTAATTTGAGGGTTTGGGCAGGATAATGATAGAATTTAGCAGCGATCGCAGCAGTGGCAGTAACTAAATCTGCCACAACGATTACGCAAGCATCCTCCGGGGGGGGAAATTTAGCTGCGGCTGCCGGGGAAATAATCGCCGCTACGGCCCCGGTTTCCAAAGCGGAACGCCAAAATTCCCCCCCATCGACGCGAGTACCGGGTAAACCGATAAATAAATCTCCGGGTTGACAAGCATGGGAGTTGGTGGAAATTCCTGTAATCTCGGTTTCTAAAGCGATAGGAGAAGAAATTGGGGAAACCGGGGTGATATTGGTTAAAAGTTCTTGTAGTTTCATAGTCAGGATTGAATCTAGGGATTGCTGCTTTTAGATTAGCCGATAATCAAAGAGGTTCCTAGGCTACTAATTTAACGAAAAAAAACTCAGCAGTAAGGATATTAACCGCGATAAGCTGAAAAAAACAAGCCTATAGCTTGTCAACTATTGAAGATTTTCTGCTGACTATTTTCGGGATATTTATATGCAATTCGTCGATTTTCTGGCTCTGATTCATCCTGTCCTAGCGATAGTGGTCGTTTTTCCCATTATCGGCCTCGTAGTTAACTTTGCTTGGCAAACCCGTCAACGTCGCCTAGAAACCGCTGCAGGAAATAAAAGTAAAATTCCCCCAGTGGTTGGGCCCGAACATCTACGCTTAGGCCGCTGGTTAACGGGTACAGTGGTAGGGGTTAACCTGTTAGCACTAGCTTACTCGGTCGTTTACGGTTTTAATGGTTTTGTCGATAAACAAAAAGCGGGAAAATTAGACCCCTTTCTGGTCATTTTTGTGATTTTGATGTTTTTTGTCACCATTGCCTCTTTGGTCTGTCTCTACCGCGCTAGACAAGCCCTCTGGCGCGGAATTTTTGCCACCTTGACTGGCATGGGTTTAATTATTATCGGTGCTCAGGATGGGGTCTGGCGACTCTCGGCCCAATGGTACTGGTCCCATTACTATATCGGCATGGCGGCATCATTACTGATGATTTTCTCTCTGGCCATTGTCGAAGATATCTATAAAGACCGTTCCCATCGTTGGCGCATTGCCCATACAATTCTCAATTGTATTGCTCTGGCTCTCTTTCTGGGACAAGCGATGACCGGTTCGAGGGATTTGCTGGAAATTCCCCTCAGTTGGCAAAAACCAGCAATTTATCGCTGTGATTTCACTAATAAAACCTGTCCTGAACCGAAATCCTCAACCCCCCTCATCAACCCGATAAGTTAAAAAAAGAATGGACTGAATCCACCCTTTCTCTATGTTTTTTAGGGACTGGAAGAGGGTGAAGCAGTGGGGAAATTAATCACACTCAGATGCACCCGCAGCGGTATCGATGGGTTCCTGACACCAATTGGCAATCTTACCAAGTTGGGGAAATTTTTGGGGTTTCAGGTCTTGGATTAATTCAGTCCATTCTACCCTTTGGGTCACAGCAACTGCGCCGCTATTTGAGGCACAGGTAGCAATTTGTCCCCAATTTTTACCCCAGGCAGCACCGATGAAAATACCATCATCGGTTTTACCGAGGGAATAGTCAGGAGCAAAGATAAACGCTTCTAGTCTTTGGTTTCCTCTCAGACAAATTTGCGGTGCGGCGGAACTTGGTTGATTATAGGCATAAATCTGTAGATTGCCCGATTTACAGCCAGTCGTAGTACCACAATTGTGTTCGATGGCACCGTTAATATTACCTCCAACATAAAAAACTACCCGTTGCCCTGGAGTAATGGTAATCTTCTCGTCATCTTCCTCATCCAAGTTGATATTATCAACGATATACTCGTACACTCCGCTGGTAGATGCTGTGTCTCCCGTTCTGGGAAAAGTTTCAGAACTTTCAATATCTCCTAGGTTTGGAATAGTATCACCGTCGGGAATCGGCGGTAAACCGGGGAAAGTCACACCGACAAATTGGGCTGTGTAGGGGGGATTGGGTGCATCAGATGTGGGCTGTTGAATCTTACTTTGGTTAATATTGCATTCTGGACTCTCCACATCCTCCACTACATCCCCTTGAAATTTAGCACCATCGTCCGCCGTTCCTTCACTTATCCATAAAGCTGGGACCGTGGTGCGGTTAAATGCGAGGGGAGGGGAATCAAGAATAGGGATAGTTACCACCACGCGGTTACGGGAGGCGGCATTGTCGTCACTATCTCTATCGATAGCAGTGTTAGTTAGGTCTGTTGCGGCACTGGTGCGGGAAAGTCCTTCGAGGGTGAGAACTCCCCAACCCAAACCGTTAGGGGGGGGAGTCTTCTTGGTATCATCGAGATAAACGTAGTTAACCACACGATAATAACGATTATTACCGAGATCAAACCATTCACCACCTTCGCCATCACTCGAAGGCTTAGCCAAATCTCTTAATTCAGCGATTTTTGCTTGCAAAGTATCAGCATCGTTGGGATTACTACAGGAGGGGGCGGCATCGACTAATTCTTTTAACTGTTTTTGTAAATCGTTACTGGGATTACCAGCAGGTACTTCGGCGTTCTGCCAACAGCCGTCAGTATCACAATTACTATTACTATTAAACCTCGCCATAACTCGAACGCTATTCAGTAAATCCTGCACGCGAGCCACTCCAGTTTCGGAACTTGTTAAACTATCAGCCCGGACTTTTTGGGCAATTACTTTCGATTGGTCCCCTTGGGCGCGCATTATCATAGTAATTCCTGTCACCATCAGGATAAGTCCAATTAACACGGCAAGGGGCAAGGCAAACCCTTTTTCCTTATTAGCCATCAGGTGAAGGTATAAACGATTTTTCATAAGCCAGTCCATCTAAGAATGGTTACTTTTATTACAATACTATCAATTTTTGGTCAAGTGAAAACTGTGAGAATACAGGAATAGCACTGTGAGTGAAATCACAGAACAAGGCCAGTTGATAGGATAATCAGCCAGTAATTTTTCGATAAGTAGGTAGGCGTTAAAAATTATCAGATGCCCCCTTTATTAAAGGGGATCCCCCCGCCTATCGGCACCCCCCTTATCAAGGGGGGCAGGGGGGATCGAACCTAAAATCTATTTTTAATTTAATTATAACCAGCTACTTAATTGTTTTCGACTCTTGACTAAACTAAAGGGCTGTTTTTCGATTCAAAAATTCTCGCCGAATTAAGCCTATCCCCCGAAAAAAGCTGATAATTAGCAACCAAAGGGATTTTAATTCTCCTGCCGTATTTTTCGGTTGCCAGCACTGGGGACGACAGAATAAAAAAGTAATTAATTTTCTCTGCTCTGATAGGATAAGTGGCTGGAATTTAAGGGTTGCTTTCCAGATTTTTCCTCGTTTTTCTAGATTGACTAGATGAGCAGATAAGCGCAAATCTTCGCCTAAAATATCTAGGAGTAATTTTTCTGAGTAGATGGGTTCCCTCAGGTGAATTTCTGCTCCTATTTCCGAAAGTTTTTTGAGATTGCCCTGTATAATTATATCCGATTCTGTTATCAAATTAACAGGAGATTTCAGCACTTGATATTGAGTTTCTAGGGTGAGGGGAGCTTCCAATAAAGCCACTAAAGCAGTCATGATAATAACCCCGTTATATATAGCCAAAATCAAGCCAAAATTTAGGGGACTTGCTTGATAATTGTGATGGTGTAAATTAAAGAAAATACTAATTAAGGTAATGGTCAGAAAAAACAGCAATGGGTAGGATAAGTGCCAATTATATTGATAATTTTGGCGAGCAATTCCCTTCGGTGTCACCTGAAATCCTTTGTCAAATGGTTTCCAAAGAACATGGAGAACTGTTAGGGATGTTGGTACACAAATAATCATCGATAGTACCTCAGAAAAAACAATCGAGCGCGAGCGAGAATTTAACCAGTGATAAGTGGCTAACTGCAGCATCATGTAGGGTAAAAATATATATATTGTCTCATTGATGGTAATGTTCAAAGGTACTATATAACCAAAGGTATAAAGGAGAGGAATAAGCAGAGAAAATAAACGAGCTAAGGGAGAAAACCAAGATAAAAGTCCTTCTAAGTGTGCCAATCTTTGAGGGAGAGTTAATCCCGCAATTTTTAGGGGATTAGCTTTGATAAAAAAGGCCTGTAACGTTCCTCTTGCCCAGCGCAATCTTTGCCGTAAATAAGCTGATAAACTTTCGGCAGATAAACCAGCACTGAGTTTTTCATTTAAGTAAATAACTTCATAACCTTTGGCAGATATAGCAATCCCAGTGAAATAATCTTCACTAATAGATTCTATATTAAAGCAGCCCACTTCCTCTAATGCTTTTCTTCTGACAATAAAAGAAGTGCCAGCACAGACAGGACTACCCACCCCATCTTTAGCTGGTTGGATATGACGATAAAATAATTCTTCGTCGGGAGTAACGATATTTTCTAAACCTAAGTTATGGGCGATAGGATCAGCATTATAAAAGCTTTGGGGAGTTTGCACTAAGGCAATTTTGGGATTTTGAAACCAGCCAACAGTTCTTTCTAGAAAATTCCGACAAGGGATAAAATCTGCATCAAAAACTGCCACTAATTCCCCTTGAGTTTGTCTGAGAGCATGGTTTAAATTACCTGCTTTAGCATTTTTTCTATCCTCACGAGTCAGATAATGACAATTTAATTTTTCTGCCAATTGATGAATTTCTGATCTCTGGGTATCATCGAGAATATAAACATTTTTATGGGGATAATTCAGGGCTTGACAACCGATAATAGTTCTGGTTAAGATGAAGGCTGGCTCATTATAGGTGGGAATGAGGATATCTACCGTGGGCAAATACTGTTTATTGATCACTGCTTGGCTATAAAAATCAGCTTCTTTGCGTCTATCTTTCGTGGTTAAGACTAAAACTAACTGAATTATGCTACCACTTAAAACCATCATCTCAATGCCTAAAAGCAGTAAACTAAAAAAGCCATTGAGAGGAGTAGAAAGATTTAAGGTTTCCAGAATCCTCCAGACTAGATAGCGCAGGGTGATAGCTAGAGTGATAGAAATAATGACTAATCTTGACCAAACTTGCGGACGCGGAGACAAGAAAATGATTAACTGCGTAAAAATTAGCAGGATAACCGTGGGTAATAATAATTGATAGCTATTAGTAACTGTGGGAACTTTGATCCAAGCAAAGGGGTTAAAAAAATCTTCTGCTAAACCAAGGAGTAATCGATAAATATTGTGTTCTGGCCAAGATAATGATAAACTGACCATCATTAGCCCGCCGAGCACTGCTAACATAATTAAAATAACTGATATTATTGCTAAAATCCACTTGAATAGGGAGGAATACACTGGTTTTTGAGGTAACGGAAAAATCGATTCTTGGTTAGACATAAATCCCCTTATGAGTAAATAAATCTAACTACATTTTACAATTCTTAACAAAAACCTGGGCATTTTTGGCAATGACAGGAGCGCTCTCCACCAAAATGCTAAATTTTGTATCAAACCCAAGACGAAACTAGCCAGAAAAAGTCTGGAAATAGTATAATTCGGTTAACCGTGAGGAAAAATTAATCTATGATAGCCGTCAAAATCGCCATTGTTAGCGCTCTCGTTTTAGTTGTGGTCAAATTCGTCGCTTCTGTTCTAGGCAAAGGCAATATACCCCTACTTAATCAGGCTGTCACTGTGATTTTAAGCCTTTTTATCGGTTTTGAGTTGATTCAACTAGGACAAGCGGTGATTGAAAAGATTAATTAAGGGCTAAACGGGCCAGATAGAAGCTAGTAATAGTTTTAGCATCGATCGATTCTCCCCTGGCGATCGCTGATTCCATTTCCTCAAAACTCATAAAAACCACTTCTAGATCTTCATCGGCATCTTGAGCGGGGGGCAAGCTTAATTTTTCCAGATCCCGGGCCAGAAAAGCATAGATGTATTCATCGGAATAACCCGGTGCCAGGGCAAATTTACCCAAAGATTGCCAATTGTGGGCGCGATAGCCGGCTTCTTCCTCTAATTCTCGTTTTACCGTCGTAGCAGGGTCTTCTCCTTCATCAATTGTCCCTGCGGGAAATTCCAGAATTCGAGCTTGCAAACTAAATCGATACTGACGTACTAAAACTAATTGACCTTCCTTGGTGATTGGAACTGCTAAAGCACCCCCCGGATGACGCACACATTCCCATTCTCCCTCGACACCGTTAGGTAAACGCAGTTTCGAGACTTCAAATTGAAAGACACGACCTTGATAAAAAAGACGTTGTTGGAGAAATTGAGGCGGTTCAGACATAGAAAATTTTCAACTAGGACTTTAAGAATTAATATCAACAAATGTCACCTTTGTCACCGGTGTTTGAGGTTATAATAGGAAATGCTGTCTTTACAGGTTAAATCTTTTTCGAGAAACCCCATGGCAAAAAAATCGATGGTAGAACGCGAGAAAAAACGCGCTCGTCTCAGACAAAAATACGAAGCTAAAAGAGCGGAACTAAAAGAACAATTCCGCACCGCCGAGGATTTTGAAGAAAAACTGGCAATTCACCAAAAATTACAGGAATTACCCCGCAATAGCGCCCCTAGTCGTCACCGCAACCGTTGTTTAACGACCGGCAGACCGAGAGGATACTATCGCGATTTTGGTTTATCCCGCAACGTTTTACGCGAATGGGCCCACCAAGGTCTTTTACCCGGTGTGGTCAAGTCTAGCTGGTAGTCAGAAACAATATCTAGGGAAAATACCGGGATAGAGGCGTGGTTTTTGCGTCTCTATTGCTATTTTTAGGTAATTTTAGCGATAAAAAAACTCTCGATCGAGCGATCGAGAGTTAACCATGAACAAAAAATCCACCTAGACTACAGTAGCAGCCTTACGGGCAGAGGCGGCCTCATCGGGATGAATACCGAGACGGGTAAGATTGAGACGACCTTTACTATCGATCTCCCGTACCTTAACTAACACCTCATCCCCCACGGCCACTTCATCTTCGACCTTACCGACGCGTCCCTCGGCCAATTGGGAAATATGGATCATTCCCTCTTTCCCCGGCAAAACTTCCACAAAAGCGCCGATTTGGATAATGCGAGTCACGCGACCGAGATAAACCTCACCCTCATTGAGTTTGCGGGTCATATTGTAGATCAGTCGTTTAGCTTTTTCGGCCTGTTCCCCATCGGTGGAGGAAATGGTGACAGTCCCATCGTCATCGATGTCGATTTTCGTGCCGGTCTGTTCAGTAATCCCTTTAACCGTCTTACCACCTGGCCCGATGACTAACCCGATCAGATCTGGATCGATCTTGATCGTCAATAACCGGGGTGCGTGGGGAGATAATTCCGTGCGGGGTTTTTCTAGGGTCGCTAACATCTTCTCTAGGATATGTTTGCGGGCCGGTAAAGCTTGTTCGATCGCCTTGGCCACCACTTCCATGGTTAAACCGGGTATTTTCATATCCATCTGGAGAGCGGTGATGCCAGAATCAGTGCCAGCCACCTTAAAGTCCATATCTCCCAGAAAATCCTCTATACCCTGGATATCGGTCAAAATCCGCACTTCTTCCCCTTCCTTAATTAAACCCATGGCCGCACCGCTAACGGGTTTTTTCAGGGGAACACCGGCATCCATCAGCGCTAGGGTAGAACCGCACACGGAACCCATGGAGGTGGAACCATTAGAAGAGAGGACTTCCGACACCACCCGCAGCACATAGGGAAATTCCTCCTGGGGGGGAAGGACAGGCACGATCGCCCTTTCCGCTAAAGCACCGTGACCGATTTCTCGACGGCCAGGAGAGCGCATGGGACGGGTTTCACCAACGGAAAAGGGGGGGAAATTGTAGTGATGAAGATAGCGTTTTTCGTCTTCGGGATGGAGGTCGTCCCCCAAATCCTGAGCATCACCGGGGGTGCCAAGGGTGGCGATCGAAAGCACCTGGGTTAAACCGCGATTAAACAAACCGCTACCGTGAACCCGACGGGGTAAAACTCCCACCCGGCAAGAAATCGGCCGTACTTCGTCCAGTTTACGACCATCAACCCGCACCCCATCCTCGATAATTTGGGCGCGCATCAGTTTTTTGGTCAGATCCTTAAAGAGATTACCGATTAACTTCGGCTCTTCCAGCGTTGGAGCTTTTAAGGGATCTTCATCGGGGAGAGCGGTTATCGTTTCCTTGATCCGATTTTCGATCGCCTCTAATTTCTCATCCCGTTCGGTTTTGCTGAGGGTAAACTGAGAGAGAATCTGTTTAATTTCCTCTTTAGCTTGTTCTTTTAGGAAATTATGCACGGTTTCGTTGACTGCTGGAGCTTCTCGGGTGACGAGGGGAATACCCAACTGATCGATCAATTCCCGTTGAGCGGTGATCAGATCGCGGACCGCTTCATAACCAAAATCGATCGCCTCAATAATATCCCGTTCCGGTAACTGATTGGCTCCCGCTTCGATCATCACCACCCCTTCGGGACTACCGGCCACCACTAAATCCAATTCTCCGTTATGGATTTCCTTGTAGGTGGGATTGATGATAAATTCATCCCCTAGTAAACCGACGCGCACCGCTGCCATCGGTCCTTGGAAGGGAATACCTGCCAACAAAACCGCCACAGAAGCCCCGGTAACGGCCAAAACATCTGGGGGGACTTCCTCATCCATCGAGAGGGTCGTAGCGACCACCTGAATATCATCCCGTAGCCAACTGGGGAATAGAGGCCGCAGGGGGCGATCGATCAAACGACCGGTCAGAATCGCTTTTTCCGGGGGACGACCTTCACGACGCAAAAATCCTCCCGGGATGCGCCCGGCGGCATATAATCTTTCTTCGTAATCAACGGTTAAGGGCAGGAAATCTACTCCTTCTCTGGCCTTGGCGGTGGTTGCTGTCACTAAAACTGCCGTTTCTCCCGATTGGATCAGAACACTACCGCCAGCTTGGGGGGCTAAAAGCCCTATTTTTAGTCGAATATCCCTGCCATCAAAGGATATTGACTTGTCAAACTCTTCCATGTAAAGCTATATTCCTTTCTTTCACTTTTCTCTGTGCTTTCGCCATCCTAGCATTTTTTGTCCCCCTTTCCGACAGGTTTAGTATTCAGTGATCAGTTATCAGTGATCAGTTATCAGTGATCAGTTATCAGTGATTAGTTATCAGTGATTAGTTATCGGTTATCAGCTTTTTTCTCCCTGCTCCCATCTCCCATCTCCCCCGCAACGCGCACGAAGTGGTCTCCCCACTACCCCACTACCCCACTACCCCACTACCCCACTGATAACTGGTTACTGGTCACTGATAACTGAAAATACTCCCCACTCCCTGCTTTTAAACAGGATTTAACATTACTTGCTCAAACTGGCCAAAAAATGATAGCTTCAGATATAGGAATAATCTGGTTAAGAAAAAAATGTCTTCCCTTGCCGCTTGCTGGCCTAAAAATATTTCTAAGTATTAGCAAAACTGACTGACTGTCAGCAGTTGAGCGGGATTTTTCCTAGCTCGCAGAACTCCAGACAAAGAAAATTAAGACAATTAAAAGGATTGCGTCTCTATTATCTCTCAGAGGCTTCTAATCCAGTGAATTTGCGGGTTATCTTCAAATTAACCCCGTTTAACCCTATTGGTGGCTATCGATTATGGCTGAAAGTTATTTACTCAACAAACTACAATCTGTAGAACAGACCTACACAGAATTAACCCGTCGTCTAGCGGATCCGGATGTCACCAGTAATCCGGGTGAATTGCATCGTCTGGCCAAATCCCGCGCTTCCCTAGAGGAAACGGTCAACACCTACGAAATTTGGCAAAAAAGTCAAGAGGATTTAATCGGTGCGAAACAAATCTTCAAAGAATCCGCCAGCGATCCCGAATTACGGGAAATGGCCGCCCTAGAAGTGGCAGAATTAGAGGAAAAAATCGCCACTTTGGAAGACCAATTAACCATTCTGCTGCTGCCCCGGGATCCCCTCGATGAAAAGAATATCATGCTGGAAATTCGCGCCGGGACCGGGGGAGATGAGGCCAGTATTTGGGCGGGGGATTTAGTGCGTTTGTACTCAAAATATGCCGAAACTCAAAACTGGAAAGTTAGCCTTTTGAGTGAATCTCCGGCGGATATGGGCGGATTTAAAGAGGCAATTTTAGAGATTAAAGGCGATAACGTCTATAGTAAGCTGAAATTTGAGGCGGGAGTCCATCGAGTGCAGCGGGTTCCTCTGACAGAAGCGAGTGGTCGCGTCCACACTTCCACCGCTACTGTGGCGATTATGCCAGAAGTGGACGATGTGGAAGTGCATATCGATCCCAAGGATATTGAGTTAACCACAGCTAGATCCGGGGGAGCAGGCGGTCAAAATGTCAATAAAGTGGAAACTGCCGTCGATTTAATCCATAAACCCACGGGAATCCGGGTTTTCTGCACCGAAGAGCGATCGCAATTGCAAAACCGGGAACGAGCTATGCAGATTCTCCGGGCGAAACTGTACGATATGAAGTTACAGGAACAACAGGAAGCAGTCAGTTCCATGCGACGCTCTCAGGTGGGAACCGGTTCCCGTTCGGAAAAAATTCGCACCTATAACTATAAGGATAATCGTCTCACCGATCATCGCTTAAATCAGAATTTTTCTCTTGATCGCATTTTAGACGGCGATATCGAAGAGGTGATTCAATCCTGTATCGCCAAGGATCAACAGGGAAAACTGGCGGAATTAGCCGCTGCCCAAGAGACAGCTTAATCAGAACACAGGAGACTCCGAGACGGGAGACAGGAGATGATTTTTATTTATCCCCCCGCTCCCTTCTCCCCAACCCGCAACGGTCAAACCCTTTGCTACTTTTTGGCTTTTTACTTGCTATAATCGATCGTCGAATTTGAGTAGGAGACGGGAGAAAATGGCCGATTGGCAGGAAATAGAGGGGGGGATCACCGCCCCAAAAGGATTTAAATCCGCAGGGATGGCTGCGTTGCTCAAACCGTCCGGTTTGCCCGATTTAGCCCTAATTGTCTCGGAAACAGAAGCGATCGCCGCTGGAGTCTTTACCACCAGTCAAGTGCGGGCCGCTTGCGTCGATTATTGCCGTCAACGCCTCCAAACTAAAGCCAGCGCCAGGGCGATTTTGTGTAATGCCGGCCAAGCAAACGCCGCCACGGGGGAGGCCGGATGGCAAGACGCTCTCGACAGTGCCGCCGCCTTGAGCCAAGTTTTAGGGATTCCCGCCGATGCAATTTTGCTGGCTTCTACGGGAGTGATCGGGCAACGGATTCGCATGGATGCGTTAACCGCCGCTTTACCGACCTTAGCGGGTTTATTGTCGGAAAATGGTGGCGAAAGCACGGCCCGGGCGATTATGACCACGGATCTAGTCCCCAAATCGATCGCCTTGCAAACCACCATCGATGGTCGTCCGGTCACAATTGGGGGAATTGCCAAGGGATCGGGGATGATTCACCCGAATATGGCGACCATGCTCTCCTTTATTACCTGTGATGCCGCAGTATCGACGGTTCTCTGGCAAAATATGTTAAGTCGGGCGGCCAATAAAAGTTTTAATCAGATTACGGTGGATGGGGACACCAGTACCAATGACAGTCTGATCGCCTTGGCTAACGGTCAATCGCGCACCACGGCGATCACAGAAATGGGCCGGGATGCCCAAAAGTTAGAGGCCATGTTAACGGAAGTTTGTCAATACTTGGCCAAAGCGATCGCCCGGGATGGGGAAGGAGCCACCTGTTTAATAGAAGTGCGGGTTTCGGGGGCGGCTGATGATCAGTCCGCTCGTCAGATTGCTCGCACCATTGCCGGTTCTTCCTTAGTAAAATCGGCGGTTTTCGGTCGAGATCCCAACTGGGGACGAATTGCGGCGGCGGCGGGACGGGCCGGGGTTGTCTTCCATCAAGAAGACCTACAAATCAAGTTAGGCGACTTCGTGATGATGGAAAATGGTCAACCTCTGGCGTTCGATCGAGCTAGTGCCAGTAATTACCTGAAAGCGGCAGCAAGCGGGGCTTATTTACGAGAAGATACCGTTTTAATGTCTATCTGTATCGGTAACGGTTCGGGAACAGGTACGGCCTGGGGTTGCGATCTTAGTTACGATTACGTCAAAATTAACGCAGAGTACACCACTTAAAGCGATCGATCGGTTCTGTAAACAGGCTCTCTTGTCCTTGCTGGATTGTATCCCAACAGCTTGATCAACGGTTGACGTTAGGATCTAGTCTATAGCGTTTCCTGTTCACAAGAGGTACATTCTCAATCCTGAAAAACTTAATCAGCAAAGGTTGAACTGTACCTCACAGATGCGAGAAACGCTATATCCCTCTTTTGTCACTCTCGGAGACGGCGATCCCCCAACACTTGATGAAATGGTTATTCCGGCGATTTGACCTCAAAATAGATTTCTTAATAGAAAATAATTGGGTGATCGCCGTCT
>SFBL01000209.1 GCA_007095785.1 Microcystis aeruginosa Ma_SC_T_19800800_S464 | reverse complement strand
TGTCCAACCAATTGTTTTTTTAGCGATCGCCTCTGCCGAGCAAATAGTTACTTTGTACTATATTTTCGATGTCAAAATCGGGGTTAATGCTCTATTTATTTCAAAATGAGAATTGCTGAGAAGGGAGATTATAAGTAAAAATAGAGACAAGCGGAACCCATCAGCTAAATTTTCGCTGCCATCCCGATATTTTATGGATAAAGATACTCGATTCGCCATTTTGGTCATTGGCATCCCCTTTCTAGGACTAGCTTACTGTGGCTTGATTTTTGCCGTGATGATTTATTGGGTCTGGGCCCGGGAACATCCCGTAACCATGGCCACTTTTTTCGTCCTTGCTCCTTCTTTGATTTCTGGCTCTATCTGGCTGTTAGCTTCCTATAAAGCCCGCCAAAAGCAGCGTTTGGGGTTATAATTGGCAGGACTATCCGATCACCCAAGACAAGGGTGAATTGCCTTCACCCTCCCCTAGATAACTTTTTCTGATCACCACAACTAGGGGAGAGACTTAAAGATGAGATATTTTTCTGGTGATAGTGAGCATCAAAGGTTTCCAAGTAAGACTGATTAAATAACCCAATCCTGCCACTAAAATAATTGTCGCCCCTGAGGTGAGATTTAAACTATAGGATAACCATAAACCAACCAAAGTAAAGACAATTCCTAAAATAATCGCTAGGATCATCATTCCCTTCATATTTTTAACAAATTGTCCACTGATAGCGGCGGGAATAGTTAACAAAGCAATTACCATAATTAATCCTACCACCTGCATTACTGCCACAATAGTTAAAGCGGTTATTCCCATTAAACCCAAATAAATTATCTCCACGGGAATATTGCGAATAATCGCAAAGGTTTCATCAAAAGATATGGCTAACAACTCTTTATAAAAGATACTAACTAAGGTGATAATTAATATATCTATGCCAGCCATTATCCATAAATCATCCCTCGGTACAGTCAAAATACTACCAAAAAGATAACTCATTAAATCAGCTTTATAACCGGGGGTTAAATCAATAAAAATTACCCCAATCGCCATACCAATTGCCCACATCACCCCGATTAAAGTATCGGCTCTCTCCCGGATGCGACGCTGTAAAAAACCCATGCCTAAAGCCGAAAAAAAGGTAAAAAATATCGCCCCCACCACAGGATTAATCCCAAAAAAATAACCGATTCCTATCCCTCCATAGGCAGCGTGAGCGATTCCCCCACTAATAAAAACCACGCGATTAACTACTACCAAAGTACCCACAATCCCACAGGCAATACTAACTAATATTCCTGCGGCGATGGCATGGCGCATAAAATCAAATTGTAAGACCTCTAGCATAGGGTGTGGGGTGTGGGGTGTGGGGTGTGGGGAAGTGGGGAGCTTTTTCAGTAAACAGTAATCAGTAAACAGTAAACTAAAAACTCACATCTGATAACTGATAACTGATAACTGATAACTGATTATTGATAACTGATTATTGATAACTCTCAATTACTTGACGAAAATCGCTTTTTTGTTTGACTCCGCGCATTTCCTTCACTAATTCCCTGTCCTTAAAGAATTGTACCGTGGGAGTCCCAGTTACTTGACCCATTTTGGCAATTTCTGGGTCAGCTTCGATGTCAATTTCCACAAAATAAATTTTGCCATCGTACTCATCCACCACTTTATCTAAAATCGGTTTCAGGGTTTTACAAGGGCCACAGGTGGGAGAAACATATTTTACCATTAACAAGCGATCGCCATCGTGGAATAATTTCCGCAAAGCATAACCCCCAACGTGACGGGTTTTGTTAATATCAAAAGTCTCCTCCGTATCGGCCGGGGTTTCGCTAACGGTTTTCGTCTCGTAATGTTCAGAAGTTGCCGATTGACGGTATTCTTGGATTAAATTATGCTCCGATAACCATCTTTCTGCCAATAACGCCGCCATACACCCCGTACCTGCGGCAGTAATTGCCTGACGGTATTCGTGGTCCTGCACATCTCCTGCGGCAAAAACCCCCTCGACGCTGGTAGCAACAGTCCCCGGTTTGACTTTCACATAACCCACCTCGTCTAATTCTAATTGTCCTTGGAATAGGGAAGTATTGGGAGTGTGACCGATGGCGTAAAATAACCCTCTGACGGCCAATTCGCTGATTTCTCCCGTTTGCGAGTTTTTAATGCGTAATCCTGCCATTTTGCTGCCTGTACCGAACACATCCACCGCTTGGGTGTGAAAATGAACGGTAACTTTCGGATTATTTAACACCCGGTCCTGCATTGCTTTCGAGGCACGCATCGCTTCCCCGCGAATTAATAAATGGACGTGGGAGCCGTATTTAGTTAAATATACGGCTTCTTCTGCCGCCGAGTCACCGCCACCAATGACAGCGAGGTTTTCCTCTCTAAATATCGGTGTAGCACCGTCACAGATAGCACAAGCGGAAATCCCGTTACTCCAGAATTGGGCCTCGCTGGGTAATCCTAAGCGTTTGGCAGTGGCTCCCGTGGCGATAATAATACTATTGGCCTTCACTTCCCGGTCCGTGGAACGAATGGTAAAAGGACGCTGACTTAAATCCACCGAGATAACATCTTCGGTATAACATTCCGTCCCCCATCTTTCGGCCTGTTCCTTCATTCTTTCCATCAGCTTCGGACCGGTGATTCCTTCGGGAAAACCGGGGAAATTTTCTACTTCTGTGGTGGTCATCAATTGTCCCCCCGGAATGCCTCCCGCTTGGAAACCCTCAAACATCAAGGGTTTTAAGTTCGCTCGCGCCGCATAAATCGCCGCCGTATATCCCGCGGGTCCCGAACCAATAATGACTAAATTCTCGACAGTCATAACCGTAAATGCAACTCATAACGACTACGCTTTTTAGTATAGCAGGGAATAGGGGTTAGGGGGTAGGGGTTGGGGGTTAGGGGACGATAAATTAGATAGTTTACCTTAATATTTGTCGTCACTCTACCAGTGGGTAAAGTCTGCCGCGAATTGAGATAGGGATAACAGCTTAATACGGGTATCTTGAGCGACTTTTTGGCGCATTTGAGCGGTATTATATCCCCAATCGGCTAAATATAAGCCCACATCGTTTAAATCTGCTTGTTGCTCCACTAATTCCAACGCATCGAGACGATCCTCGACAAACCACAAATTAGCGGGAGATTCTGGTAAATCAGCCAGTATTTGCTGAATAGTCAGGTATTTTGGCTGTTTAATCTCTTTGCCAATTAATCTCGCTGCCGGAAAATTAATTGCTACTTTTTGTAACAATTGCTTGACAAAACGACTTTCTTTGGTAGTGATAATATAGACCAAAAAATCCGAGTCTAAAAGAGAGGCGAGGCGATCGATCGCGGGTTGATAAAATTGATGTAAGGCTAACCAAGACTCTAGATCCGACTCAATCCATCGATCCCTAAGACCATCGAGAGCATTTGAGAGAACTTTTTTCGCTATTTTCTCCCTTTCTAGTATATTTTGGACAATTGACGGCCAATTATTTAAAGCTTCCTCGTCGGGAATACCGAGAACGAGCGATCGCAACAGTAAAGGCATTTCCCAACCAGTTTCGATAACGGGACGAAGTTGCGAAAACCTCGGGAAAAAATCCTCGGGAATTATTTCCGGCCAAAGGGTTTCATAGGTGCGTTTGCTAATCTGAAAATACTCGATCATGCCATCACAAAGAACACCATCAAAATCCAGTGCTAGAATGCGGGGGGATTGATTCATAAATGCTGGTTTAATCTCAATAATGGCAGTATAGCGCAGGGAAAATTAAAAAATTGTCTGGTACATCATGCTATTAGCTATTCTTTGCTTCATCGTTGACATAACATAGCTGTCTGATGATTTCTGTAACAGAATTTTTCAATCCCTCTACATGAATCCAGCCCACATATACAGCATATACGATATTTTGGTGATTGTCCTGTATATAAACATGATGAACACCATATAAATCTGAGCTTAAATAAATATAACCACTAGCATCTTTAAATTTACCTTCTAGTAATATTTTTTCTTTTAAAGGTTTCATTTTTGCTATATCGTTAGTAACGCCCGATATTTTAGCTATTCTTTGTATGGCAAGATCAACACAGGTGTTATTACTGTAACTATTACCATGATTATAATCCTGCTGATTAAAATAAATTGTCTCTACGATATTTTTAGCCACTTTATCTGATGCTAGGTAATAGGTATGAGCATTAAGGGAATTTAAGACAACGGCAGCAATTTCTACGGAATCAAAAATATTGCCAGTCGCTTCTAGATAATAATCGCTCATTAAAATCTTGGATACATCGGTTATAGAATCAAAAAGAGGACGAATTGGATAAGCGATAATATCGGAGGAATTGATTAGATTATTCCAGAGCAAACGCTGACTTTGATGCTGGCTAATAAATTTTTCAATTTGATTAGCATCAATGCCTAGAGTTAGATTTAAAAATGGGATCGGTGAACCCATTGTTGTTACACTAGATAGGGAAAGTTTGCCCCGTTCTTTACCGATAAGATCACGAATTTCATAGGCGGGAGCTTTAGGATCAAAACGCTCGGAAAATAACAGATCCCAAAGGATTACAGTACCCAAAGAATGGGCAACTATATGTAATTCGGTTTCCCTGGGATAAGCTTGAACAAGATCGATTAATTGATCGGCAATAATACGGCGAATTTGGTTTCCTCGATCGCTGCCTAAATAGCTAAATGCGTCACCGATAAAATAAGATAAATACTCTTTTCTAAAATTTTGATAGCGAAAGGATTGCTCGGGATTAAAATTACTATTTTTCTGTTTTTTTGTCTGTAATTCTTGATCAATATCTCGCCATAATTTTTCGGTTCCTTTGAGAACATTTCCCCAAAATCCCGCATAACAGTAGGGAATCGCCAGATTTTTGCGTTTACATTCTTCTTCAATTAGTTTAATTAATTTATTGGCATAACTAGCGTCTCTTGTTGCCACTCCATGAATAAAGTAAATAAGCATAATAGATTTATCTCAATAAGCGGCGATCGGAATCTCTCTTAATATACCCTTCTAGCTTCAGAAAATATCAGGATGGAGCGAGATATAGTAATGCGCAAGTTATCCTATTTGTCAAGAGATGGTGGGTTACGCATTGCTAATCTATAGGATGATATTCATTTGGAATAATTGCGGTGGGTTACGCGTTGCTAACCCACCCTACTGGACTAATTGATTGGGGAGATAGAGTTAAATAAAGTTACCTGCCACCAGATTATTATTATTAACCAATCTCAAAAGAACTGAAGAAGCGTTGCTTGAAAAAGCAGCCCCAGTACCTTGAATAATCAGTGTATCTAAGCCAACACCATCAGCGCTGATGGTGAAAACATTACCACTGTAGCTACCAGAAAGATAGTAGTTTGTACCAGAAACCAGACTAGCAATT
>SFBL01000208.1 GCA_007095785.1 Microcystis aeruginosa Ma_SC_T_19800800_S464 | reverse complement strand
CTTAATTGATTAGTTCGCTCTAGATAAAAGACAATTGACAAAAATCGCCAAATGCCTTTCTAAATAAGGGTTCCATCCGTTATAACCCTCGTCCATTGCATAACACAAACCTAAGAACCTGTTTTTTTAATCTGAGTTAGTCTTTTAGACAACTCGGTATATTTTGGCTTTTTCTCTCCTTGTTGATAGAGTTCTTGGCAGTAAGCTAAGGTATCGTTCCAGACAACACGCACGCACCCGAACAACTGAGACAAAAGCCTCTTTTGTTGGTTGGTTGGGTAAAGGCGATATTGATACCTTGCTTTCATTGAGTTAAAATGTGTGTCTCTGCATTCTATTTTAACTAGGTCTGCCAATTAATTTCAAGTCGGTTAGTAATCAGTAATCAGTAAAAAGACAGTAAGAAACTTCTATTTAATACTGCACACTTAAAAACTCACATCTGATAACTGATAACTGATAACTGTTTACTGATAACTGATAACTGATTACTGTTTACTGATCACTGATAACTAAATTCTGCTGTAAGCTGATAGCTAGATTGTCAGGTCACGGAAATCGATGCAAAGTTCACTGAAAAGGATTATCATCGGGGCGAGTTTTTTTCTCGCTACGGTAGTCGGAGCAACTATCGGTTATATGGCCTACGGTTGGAGCTTTCTCGATGCCGTTTATATGGTGATTATCACCATATTTGGAGTAGGTTTCGGGGAAGTTAAACCGATTAACACTCCCAGTCTGAGAGCTTTTACCATGTTAGTTATCGTCTGTGGGACCACCTCGGCCGTTTATGTGGTGGGAGGGTTTTTTCAGATGCTCACCGAGGGAGAAATTAACAAAGCCTTTAGCGATCGCCGGATGAATAAAGAGATGGAATCCCTAGAAAATCACGTCATAATCTGCGGTTTTGGGCGTATAGGACGCATCCTAACGACTAAATTGGCAAAAACAGCCCAATCCTTTATTATCGTCGATAATAACCCCGATCGCATCCGATTAGCTCAGGAAAAAGGTTACATAACTCTTAATGGTAACGCCACCGATGAAAGTATTCTCCAGAAAGCCGGTATCGACAAAGCGCGAGTTTTAGCGACGGTGTTGCCCGATGATGCCTTAAATGTCTTTATCACTTTAACCGCAAGGGAACTCAGTCCGCAACTATACATCATTGCTAGGGGAGAATATCCCAGCACCGAGAAAAAATTAAAACTAGCCGGAGCCGATCAAGTGGTCTTACCTGCTACCATTGGAGCAGAGAGAATGGCCCATTTAATCACCCATCCGGCTGCGATTGATTTTTTACAGGAAGATGAAGGTAGGCGCAATCTTAACGAATTATTAGCCGATATCGACCTGCAATTTGAAGAATACTCGATTTTAAGCGATTCGCCCTTTTTGGGACAACCTATCAGTCAGATGGAAGTGCGGGGACAGGGTGCTTTTATTATCGTCGCTGTCCGTCAATTTGATGGTCGTGTCATCACCCATCCCGACCATTCCACCATTCTACAGCAAGGCGATACGGTCATTTTATTAGGTCATCGGGGCGATGTTCCCAATTTTGCCCGTCGTTATGCTCTGCGTCGAGAAATGCGCTATCGGGGGTCTTCTTGGTAGGATATTTACCCAGAAAAAAGTTGAGCTTTTCTGGAATTAATTTCCCTGCGGATGGAGATAAGACTAACTCACCAATTATCTCCAGAGACAGCTATGAAATTAACCTATCGCGGCATTCCTTACGACAAAAACCCCACTGTCTCCGTTGTTTCCATTCCGATGATTTTAAGCTATCGTGGTGTTCCCTATTTAAAAAACCGTGGTGTTGTTCAAACCATTCAGAAACAGGTAGCCGTTACCTATCGCGGTCAAGCCTATCATATCACTCAATCTCTAGCTTCTTTGCCCATGGAAAGACCCTCTTTAAGTTTTTAACTTCGAGTTCATTTTTCAGTCAATCTCTTTTAAATATTGTCAATTAATGATCACAGCAATTACCTTAAAGGGGTTTTATATTCCCTTTTGCTCCCTTGCTCAAAGGAAGATGTTTTACTTGTTTTGTCAACAAGAAATAAGTACCTAAGCAAAATTAACTACACATATTTTTCCCTTCCGCAGTTCCGCAGTTCTGTTGTTCCCCCTTTCCGGGGTGTGAATTTAATTTTGTCGAACTGCTGATAGTTATCAGTTTTTTGTAGAATAGGGAGATTGAGAAAACGAACATCTGCCCCTATGACAAGATTCCCTTTGACTGGTCGTTATTCTGGTTTATGCGTCTTGCTCACTTTATTCTGGTTAAGCGGTCAATCTTTACCGGTGCGAGCAGAAAAAATCTATAATCCCGTCCCCCTCATCCTCAATAAAGAAATTAACGATACTCTCACCGACAAAGATATTCCCACGGGTGAGGGTGGGTTTGCTAGGGATTATACCGTAGATTTGGACAAGGATGATCAAGTAGCCATCGATCTCAAATCGGAAAACTTTGATGGAGTTTTAATTCTCCTGGCCGACGATGGTTCCACTGTAGCGGAAAATGATGATGGTCCCGATGGTGGCACTAATGCCCTCCTCTTTGCACGCATTACCGAGTCGGGTAAATATATTATTCGGGTGAGAGCTTTCGGAGAAACCGGTGGGGGAAAATTTACCCTGAAATTAACCCGTTTACGGGCCGTGGAGGGCAAAAATTAGCTAATTATTGTCAAAAAAACCAAGAATAGAGCCTCTGTCCACTCTACCACCGCACCGTAGGTATCGCCGGTGTGACCGCGAAGACGACGATATAACCAGTAACCAGTAAGCAGAGCGAGGGCGATTCCAGCACTAATGGCGATTATTCCCCACCTTAGACCGCCAAATAGGGCGATTAACCCCCAAATTACTCCCCCACAGTCCCAGGGAACACAAAAAGCCACTTTATGAAAGGCTCCCTTACCGGTGGGTTTGAGGTAGGGATAAAGAGCGATCGCCATTACTTGCCCCCAACGTCCCCAAATTGGTGCTAAAATTAGAGCTAAGGCTCGATTATCGCTTAAATCCGTCAAAGCGGCGATTTTTAGCAGCAAAACCATAGTCACGGCCATGACTCCAAAGGCCCCAGTAACACTATCGGCCATGACCGCTAAACGACGCTGGGGGTCAGTGACAGCTAAACCATCGGCCGTGTCACTAACTCCATCAAGGTGTAGTCCTCCCGTTAGATAAACCCAAACCCCGACAAGGACAACCGCACGAGTCAGGGGTGGCATTCCCAGACCAGCTAGAGTTAGATCGAGTAAAACCAAAATTAAACCTAAAAATAAGCCCACTAAGGGAATCCATCGGGCAATTCTGCCAAAATCAGGCCAGGCAATCGGAACCGGAATAATCGTGTAAAAAGCGATCGCACCTAAAAATGAGCGAATTTCTTGACAAATGAAGTTAAATATGGTATTCAATCTCCCCAATTCGCTCCCAGTATGGCATCGTTTCTCATAAAGATGAAGTATAACCTAATTTTGTATCGACGACCCTGTGGGATTTTCAAAACATAAGAACGCCTATAATAATTCAGCATAACAAGCTTATTGTAATGTTATAGGGCAAGTTTCTTGCGCTCTCTTCATTTGAGAGTAATATACGGAAAGATTTCTTAAAAAAATGTGTATTTGGTGTGAGATATGGAAAGTTTCCGTATATTATGTAGTTAGGTGAGCTTAGAGGATGTTTGAAAAGGTTCACAGATAGCGTAGTCGTCTAGGCAAGTCGCCTTAACATGAAAGGTCAAATCATTTATGCGTAGAGGTTTTTGCCATGTCTATGTACGCAGAAATAGACTTATCAACACTTGAAAAAATTGTGAGAAAAGTTCCTAACATTTCCGACATCACAAGGGAACAAGACAAGGGTTGCCAAAAAGAAAAAGATCTGGGTAGATAGGGAAAAAGCAAGAATCCCTACAAGATGAAAACCGAGAACAGAATCTTCTCCCAAGTTTATTCCTATCTAGAACAAGGAAGCCGATTTGTGGATAAAAGACATTTAACCGTCCTCAGTTGGATGGTGACAGCCCTACTCAGTAGTCAAAGTCTCAATCAAGCCAGATGGGAACCCTTTGTACAAAGCAGAGCCGAACAAGCCAATAGTTATCAGAGACGGTGGAATCGCTTTTGCCAGAATGGAAGAGTAGCGGTGGAAAAGATATACATCCCCTTAATATTGAAAGCCATCGAGACTTGGAAGGAGAAGGGGGAAAGACTGTATCTAGCAATAGATACCACTCTGTTGTGGAATCAATACTGCTTTGTCTATAAGGGCGGTGGTCTGCGGGGGGAGAGCCGTCCCCTTGATGTGGATGGGATTAGAACATGGTAGTGCCAGCCTAGCTTTTGAGAAATACGAACCCTTGTTGGACAGAAGCCTTTGGCTATCTTCAGGGCTTTGAGAATGTCATGCTGTTAGCCGACCGAGGCTTTGCCAATCAGCAATTAATTCAATGGCTCAGGAAAAATACTTGGCATTGGTGTCTTCGCTTACCTTGCGATACCCTCATTTACGGTGTTCGCCGTCGGGGTTTTGGCTATGAGGTCAGAGAACTCTATCCTCCCAAACGGCAAGCCTGCTTTTATCGCAACGTTCAAGTCTGGCAGGAGGCTAGAATCACTGCTCATCTTGCTTTAGCCTCCGTTCCAGGGGTTAAGGATAATTGGGCAATTCTGAGCGATGAACCTCCTACCCTTGACACCTTCTGGCAGTATGGTCTTCGTTTAGTAAATCGGGCGTTTTTGACTGGGAACATTCTCGTGTTCGCTCTGCTGCTTGTTTAGAACGTCTCTATCTCATTGTTGCCATTTCTATTCTCTTTGCTACTTTAACTGGCATGGCGGTTCAACAATCTGGCTCTCGCCGTCAGGTTGATGCTCATTTTCGGCGTGGTTTGAGTTATTTGAAAATTGGTTGACGTTGGCTGGCGGGAGTTGTTCATAAGGCGCGTCCCTTCTTGCGACTTGACCACTTATTTTCTGTTGACCCTTTTCCCTGTTTTGCTTCTCGCAAAGCTCGTCAGGATTATTATGGCAAAATTACCTTTTCTTTTATTCAGGAGTTTGAGGCTTTCACATAACAGTACTTGTCTTTGTATTGAAAAATGTGTCCGTCAGTCAGC
>SFBL01000207.1 GCA_007095785.1 Microcystis aeruginosa Ma_SC_T_19800800_S464 | reverse complement strand
GGACGCATCTGCTCGCTATTAACCACGTTTAACCGATAATTGTAGCTCATTCGGGGGATAAATTGCCTTTTAACAGGTGTAGATGACTTTTTTGCCGAAAAACTGCCAATTAGCCCGCATTTTTACCGGCTCAAGGCTGGTTTGGGTAATAATAGCCAGATCATTCTCGGCGGATATATTCATTAATTTTAGTAGTTGCTGACAACAACTATACCCGACGACGACTAAGACCATTTTTGCAAAGTAATGGCAGCTCTGGTTAATTGTCCTCACCCCCCCGATGTCGGCTATCCCTTATAGGGATCTTTCTTAACAATTTTTTCAGTAAGCACTCCAACCCTTATCCTGACTTGATTTCAGTTTTTTCTTTGTCAGTAGGGGTGTCAACAAGGAATATTACAAATTGTTAACCGAGTCTTGAAAGCCTTGTGCTACAAAGGTTTGAAATGTTAAGAAAGATGTGACTAAAGGACAGCCGATGTCGGGTAGGGTTGATTCATGAATCAACCCTACAAAGCACGACGTTTTGACAAATTTTCAGCTATTTATTCCGAGAAATCGCCTAAAAACTTTGCCAGATAAGGATTTGAGAGCATGAAACGACCCTAGGGAAAAGGGAGAGGGGAGTAATCGGAGTTTTCTTTTCACTGATCACTGAAAAGACTCCCCCACAGCCATCTTACTCCGGGGAAAATCGCTATAGAATAGAGAGAAAAAAGAATTGCGAGGAAAAAACTCTGTCTTTTAACCCGATTGTCATTCCCCCTTCCCCGGAAAATCCCGCTCGCTATCTAGTGATCATGCTGCACGGTTGGGGTGCAGATGCCATGGATCTGGCCCCCCTTGCATCGATGCTGGATCTAGCTGATTGTCAATTTTTGTTTCCCAATGCTCCCTTTGATCATCCGCAAGTGCCGGGGGGACGCGCCTGGTATGCGTTAGAAACCTCTGATCATCAAGGTTTAGTCGCTAGTCGTCAACAGTTGCACGATTGGATTATTTCCCTAGAAGCAACTACCGGTATTCCCCTAGAGCGGACTTTTTTGACCGGTTTTTCCCAAGGGGGAGCGATGACCCTGGATGTGGGTTTATCCTTACCCTTGGCGGGATTGGGTTCCCTGAGTGGTTATCTGCACGGTGAACCCCATCCCCAAGGTCCACAAAATGTCTTAATTGTTCATGGTAAGCAGGATCCCGTCGTTCCTATCGCTGCTGCTCGTCAGGCCAGAGATTTACTGCTTGGTTTGGGGGTTAACGTCGAATATCACGAGTTAAATATGGGTCACGAAATCCCCATTCCGGCGCTGACTATATTACGCCAATTCCTCCGCAATCGTCTGGAAACTGCATGAATAATGCTCGTCAGCTGGCTTTGCTGATTTTACGCGATATCGATCGCTCTTCCGCCTATCCCGATCGCGCTCTTGATCGCCATTTGTCCGCTAGTTCCTTAAATTGTCTTGACAAAGCCTTGACAACAGAGATTGTTTATGGTACACTACGCCGCCAAAGAACTTTGGATGGGCTGCTCGATCGCCTGGGGAAAAAAACCGCGGCCCAGCAACCCCCGGATTTACGGCGAATTCTCCATATTGGTCTTTATCAACTGCGCTATCTATCCCAGATTCCCCCATCAGCGGCGGTGAATACGGCGGTAGAATTAACTAA
Organism: Microcystis aeruginosa Ma_SC_T_19800800_S464; assembly: GCA_007095785.1. Lineage (GTDB taxonomy): Bacteria > Cyanobacteriota > Cyanobacteriia > Cyanobacteriales > Microcystaceae > Microcystis > Microcystis aeruginosa_E. The sequence continues at coordinate 30,152 of SFBL01000207.1, read as the reverse complement.
AATCAGTCATTTAGGCAAATTAGCGGCGGTGGTTAACGGAATGCTGCGGCAATATCTCCGTTTAACTGCTAATGGCGACGATCCTTTAATTTTGCCAGAAAATACTGCTTCTAGATTGGGGATTCTCCACAGTTTCCCCGATTGGTTGGTGCAATTGTGGTTAGATCGCTTTAGTGTTACGGAAACGGAACAACTTTGTCAATGGTTTAATCGCTCTCCTGACCTCGATATTCGGATTAATCCCCTGAAAACTAGCCTAGAAGCCCTAGAAAATGAGTTAGAATCAGCCAATATAACTTTTCATCATCTTAAATTACCTCTAGCTTGCCGTTTAACCTCTGGTTTAGGCAATATTGAGCGTTTAGAGGGATTTCGAGCCGGAAATTACACCCTACAGGATATTAGCGCCCAATTAGTCACTTATCTACTCGATCCCCAGCCCGGAGAGACAATTATCGATGCTTGTGCGGCCCCGGGGGGAAAAACCACTCATATTGCCGAATTAATGGGCGATCGGGGTAGAATATTAGCCTGTGATCAAACGGCATCCCGTTTACGACAGTTAGAAGCGAATATTAAAAGATTAGACTTAAAAGCGATCGAAATACATCTAGGGGATAGTCGCGATCGTCCCCAGTGGTGTGGCATCGCCGACCGTGTACTAATTGATGCTCCCTGTTCAGGATTGGGAACTCTGCACAAGCGTCCTGATATACGTTGGCGACAAACACCCGAAAATTTACCTGTACTAGCCAAACGACAGGGGGAACTTTTAGCCTCGGCTGCCACTTGGGTAAAACCGAAGGGAATCTTAGTTTATGCCACCTGTACCTTAAATCCGTTAGAAAATGAAGGAGTGATCGAGCAGTTTTTGGCCGCTCATCCCGATTGGAAAATTGCCACTCCCGACTCTAATTCATCTTTCTCAGAATACTATACAGAAACGGGAGCGATCGAAGTGTTACCCCATCGACATAATCAAGACGGTTTTTTTATGGCTAAGTTAGTCAGGGAAGTGTGAAATGAAAAATAAACAATTACTGAAAATTCTCATCGGTGTTGCTTGGATTGATGGTGTGATTCAACCATCAGAAAGAAGTTATTTACGACAGGTAGCTGTGAGGGAAAAACTTGATGATGATCCAGAGATTAAACCACTATTATCGGAACTAAAACCGGTTAAAACCAGTGAATGTTATCGATGGTTAGAGTCCTATTTAGGCGATAATCCTAGTCCAGAAACCTATCAAGATCTACTAGCATCGATTAGCACTTTAATCTATAGCGATGACGACGTGGACGTACAGGAAGCGAAATTATTAACCAAAGTGCAGAGTTTTGAGCCGACTCATGATAGCCATCGATCGATGTTAGATAAATTAGTGACCGGAATTCAGAAATTGTACCAGAAAGCAATTACTGAAAGTAATTAAGGAGAGGCTATCAGTGGTCAGCAGGTCAAAAAATTCCCCGATAAAAACTGATAGCTGCTCCCTAGATTTTAGGTAATAACTGTGGGTTGTTCCCGTCCAGTAGATTGACGAATTTGACCGATTTCTTCAGCTAAATCAATTAACGGTTGTAGGGCCTTTTGGGTGTCGATATCGTGTTTACTTGCGTCCGGTTCATAACTTTCTAGATAAACCCGGAGAGTTGCTCCTTTAGTTCCCGTACCCGATAGACGGTAAATAATCCGAGAACCATCGGTAAAACCAATGCGAATACCTTGATTTTTACTGACACTACCATCCACGGGATCCGTGTAGCTAAAATCATCGGCATATTCCACTTCATAGTTACCAAATTGTTGACCCTTAAGGTCTAAAACCAGCTTCTGGAGACGTGCCATCATCTCTTTGGCCGGTTCTAAGGCGACTTCTTCATAATCATGACGAGAATAGAAATTACGACCGAACTCTTGCCAATGACTGCGAACAATTTTCTCTACAGATTCCCCTTTAACTGCCAAAATATTTAACCAGAAAAGAACCGCCCATAAACCATCTTTTTCGCGAATATGATTGGAACCCGTGCCGAAACTTTCCTCACCGCAAAGGGTTGCTTTCCCCGCATCCAGCAAATTACCGAAGAATTTCCAACCGGTGGGAGTTTCATAACAGTCAATTCCTAGTTTAGCCGCTACTCGATCGGCCGCCGCACTGGTGGGCATCGATCGCGCCACTCCCGTGATACCATTTTGATAGCCCGGTACTAGATGAGCGTTAGCAGTTAGTACCGCCAAACTATCACTGGGGGTGACAAAAAAATTCTGACCGAGGATCATATTGCGATCGCCATCTCCATCGGAAGCAGCCCCAAAATCCGGAGCCTCTTGACCAAAGAGAATTTCTACCAGATCATGGGCATAGACTAGGTTAGGATCGGGATGACCACCACCAAAATCCTCTAGGGGAATACCATTTAATACTGTACCCTTGGGCGCACCTAAACGCTGTTCAAATAGAGCATAAGCGTAGGGACCCGTCACCGCATGGAGAGAATCCATGCACATTTTAAACTTACCAGAAGTGAGTAGGGCCTGAATGCGATCGAAATCAAAAATCTTTTCCATCATTTTGACGTAGGGAGTAACCGCATCGATCACTTCCACATCCATAGTTCCCAGTTTAAAGGAACCGGGGCGATCGAGGTTAATATCAGCCCCTAAGAGGATTTTATAACTGCTAATCACCTTAGTCTCGGCATAAATTGCATCGGTGATATTTTCCGGGGCTGGTCCGCCGTTAGTAATATTGTACTTAATGCCAAAATCGCCCTCTGGACCGCCGGGGTTATGACTAGCAGAGAGAACAATACCGCCAAAAGCGTTATTTTCGCGAATTAACCCAGAAATAGCCGGAGTGGAGACAATACCATCGGTTCCCACGAGGATTCTCCCGATACCGTTAGCGGCGGCGATTTTTAGGATAGTTTGAATAGCTTGACGGTTATAATAACGACCATCTCCACCGACGACTAGGGTTTGACCCTCGATACCGTCTAAAGTATTGAAGATAGCTTGAATAAAATTTTCCAGATAATGGGGTTGTTGAAAAACGGGAACGGATTTTCGCAGTCCGGAAGTCCCCGGTTTTTGGTCACTAAAGGGTTTTGTGGCAATGGTTTCAATCGTCATAGTCTTTTCTTGATAGGCTGACGCAATTGTCAACTTAAGTATATAGCAGTAGGTTGACAGCCAAGAAATCGGGTAAGAAAGACAACAGTTGGGGAGTCCCCTGTCATACTAAATCCTGTTTAAAAAGTCTAGGAGAGTGGGGAGATGGGGGAGAGTGGGAAGATGGGGGAGATAGGGAAGTGGGGGAAAGGGAGCAGGGAGAAGGGAAAACAAATAACAATAGTCTCCTGACGACCGACTCCTGATTCCTGAGTAACGCACAGAAAACGGGTTTCTCGGAGAAACCCGTTTTCTACTCATGCAGAAGGCAAAACGGAGAATAAATAATCAGTTTTTAATAACTGGATTTATTATGACTCCTGACTCCTGACGACCGACTCCTGACTCGGAGAATACTGACTCGGAGAATACTGACTCGGAGAATACTGACTCCTAACCCCACCAACAAACTTTTTGCCGCAAACCCTAGCTATAAATCGCTTAATCGGCCCCTTCAATCGGTGCAAATCCCTGACGTTGAATATTCTCGCTGATGTGACGAGGTTCGAGGAATTGCAGCAGATAATCGGGACCCCCAGCCTTGGAACCTACCCCCGACATCTTGAAACCCCCGAAGGGTTGACGGGAGACAATCGCACCGGTGATTCCCCGGTTAATATAGAGGTTTCCCACTTCAAATTCCTGCGTAGCTCGGTTAATATGGGCAGGAGTGCGAGAATATAAGCCACCGGTTAGAGCATAGTCGGTTCCGTTAGCTACGGCTAAAGCTTCCTCAAAATTGCTCACTTTGATAATTGCCACCACCGGACCAAAAATTTCCTCCATCGCTATTACCGCATCGGGGGGAACATTCTTAAAGACGGTGGGACTGACGAAATAACCTACCTCTGGAATCGGCATTTCTAGAGCCAATTCTGCCTCTTTTTTACCAGTTTCGATATATTCCCGAATTCTTGCTTGAGCTTTCTCGTCGATAACCGGTCCTACTTCCGTACTCGGTAAATCCGTCGGCCCGATATTGAGGGACTTGGTAGCCTCAACAAAGCGATCAACAAAGCTATCATAGACGCTTTCCAGAACGATTATCCGCGAACAGGCGGAACATTTCTGGCCGGTGTAGCCAAAAGCGGACTTAACCGCACCGACAACGGCCTGATCTAAATCGGCACTCTCATCGACAATTAGGGCATTTTTGCCGCCCATTTCGGCGATAACTCGTTTTAGGTGTTTTTGACCCTTTTGCACGATAGAGGCATCTGTATAGATGCGACAGCCCACTTCTCGTGAACCGGTGAAGGCGATTAGGTGAACATCGGGATGGCTGACTAGATGCGCCCCCACCTGCGAACCTTTACCCGGGATATATTGGAAGACTCCAGCAGGAATACCCGCTTCTAGGAGAATCTCGGCAAATTTCGCCGTAATCACCGAAGAAGTCTCGGCAGGTTTCAATAGCGTGCAGTTACCGGCTACTAAAGCCGCTACTGTCATCCCCACCGCAATGGCTAGGGGGAAATTCCAGGGAGAAATCACTAAAGCAATACCCCGGGGTTGGTAGGAATAACGATTATTCTCACCTGCTACGTCGAAATTATGCCCTAAATCCAGTCTTTCCATCTCGGAGGCGTAATAACGGCAAAAATCGATCGCTTCTGACACTTCTGGATCCGCCTGTTGGATAACTTTGCCCACTTCCAAACAAATCCAGGCCGATAACTCGTGTCGTCGCGCTTCCATCAAATCCGCCGCTTTTCGCAGTATTTCGGCTCTTTTAGCCACTGGGGTGCGTTTCCAAGCGGGAAAAGCCTGTTTTGCCGCTATGATCGCTTTTTCTGCCTGTTCCACCTCAATTAAGCCTACTTTCCCCACTATTTCCTGCGGGTTACAGGGATTAACGGAATTAATTTGAACATTGGTGGCGACGTATTCGCCGTTAATTAGGGGTAAATAGGTCTTACCAAGGGAATTTTTGACAAAAGTAAGGGCTTGACTCGCTTTATTTCGTAATTGCTCGTTAGCATAATCCGTATCAGGGGCATTAGGAAAACCGGCGATAATCGGGTTATCCTTGCCTAAAACCCGGGGGGCTGCGATTAAATCTTCCACGGGACGATCCTCCAAATTTTGCCTTAGGAAAGAACTATTAGCGGTATTTTCTAATAAACGGCGGATTAGGTAGGCCATACCGGGTAAGAGTTGTCCGTAGGGGGAATAAACCCGCACCCGATGACCCCGCTTCACTAAGGCTTTGGCTAATTGGTCGCCCATGCCGTACAATACCTGCATTTCAAAGCGACGACGGGGAATTTCTAAACTTTCTGCGATCGCACAAGCCAAGGCTTGCGATCGCACGTTATGACTACCGATAGCAGCGTATAAATATTGATGATTTTCCAATAATAACCGTGTCATCCGCTCATAATTGGCATCGGTGGCTGATTTTTCGTTATATACCGGCTGTGGCCAGTGATTTTGGCGACATTTAATCGTTTCCTGATCCCAGTAAGCGCCTTTGACTAGCCGGACAGTCAGGGGATAACCGCGCTTTTTAGCCCAATTAATTAAATCTTGTAAATCTTGGGCAGAATCTCTTAAATATGCCTGTAGGGTGATGCCAATATCGGTACGACTGCGAAATTCTTCTTCTAGGAGTAATTCTTTCAGGATAGCCAGGGTGAGGTTTTTATAAACGTACTGTTCCATATCAAAATGGACTGCTACCCCTAACTCCTGAGCGCGTCGCAATAGTAGGCGAATGCGATCGCAAACTTTCTCTTTACTGCCAATCGGATCCATGGGATCAAACTGAGAATAAAAGGCAGTTAGCTTGACAGAAACCTGCACTTGTGGTAGTAATTCGCCGTCCGCTTCATCAATTTGGCTAACTTTATTCCATTTGGTTGCTTCTTGAGCCAAATGGGTCATTAAATCGAGATAACTTTGTAGATAAACTTGGGTTTCTGCTTCAGTAATTACCGCTTCACCGAGGAGATCTATGGTAAAAGCCATTTTTTCCTTCCGCAGACGGGTGACAGTGCGAGTAATTTGCCCTAGGTCTTCCCCAGCGATATACTTACGAGCTAAGGTTTCTACGGATTTACTGATCAGACTGGCGGCCGTTTGAGCGGGTAGGGAGTTAGGATCACTAAAGTTGAGGATATTTTTCAGCGCACTGGGCAGTTCTACGGAAGCATCACCGAGGTATTGTTGCAGATGATTAGCGATCTCGGCATTACTGCGTAGAGCGGGTAAACAGTCAATAAAACGGAATAATTGTACTCGTAAATTGGGGTTAGACATGGCCCAATCGAGCAATTTATCATCCCAACGCATTTGATCCTGTAAAGCAGACCAAAGACCTTTTTTTTCGCGAGTTTCGGCTAAAAGTTGTCTAGCGATCTCTTGGGTTTTGATTTCGTAGTTTTGAGTTGAGTCGATTTGGATAACCACGGTGATTCAAGTAAAAAATTATCAATGGATTCAGCTTTCAGCAAGCTAACGTCAGCCTTCAGCCTAAAATTCAGTTTTTGAGCTTTTTCAGCTGATTGCCGCTCTTAATGGCTCTTTTATCTGGTTTATATTCTTACCGAAGGACTAATCAAAGCTAATAGCCGATCGCTTTTGCTGAACACTCTATTGTACTCGATCGAGCGGGGAAGTGGGGTGTGGGGTGTAGGGTGTAGGGTGCGGGGAAGTGGGGAAATGGGGTAGTGGGGTAGTGGGGTAGTGGGGTGTGGAGTGTGGGGAAATGGGGAGAATAAATAAAAATAATCTCCTGACTACTGACTACTGATCACTGATCACTGATTACTGATTACTGATTACTGATCACTGATTACTGATACCCGATAGTCCTTGTGTATTGTCGAAGCGTTTACCTATAATAACTTTAAAAAGATTTTCGGGATCATCGGTAGCCCTATGGCAAAAATTGAAACGAGAACAGAACCCATGGTTTTAAACATGGGACCCCATCACCCTTCGATGCACGGAGTTTTGCGCTTAATCGTCACCCTTGACGGGGAAGACGTGATTGACTGTGAACCCGTAATCGGTTATCTTCATCGGGGCATGGAAAAAATTGCCGAAAATCGCACCAATGTCATGTACGTTCCCTACGTTAGTCGTTGGGATTACGCCGCAGGGATGTTTAATGAGGCGATTACAGTCAATGCTCCCGAAAAATTAGCCGATATCGCCGTTCCCAAACGAGCGCAATATATCCGGGTGATTATGTTGGAACTCAACCGCATCGCTAACCATTTACTCTGGTTAGGCCCTTTTATGGCGGATGTAGGCGCACAAACTCCCTTTTTCTACATTTTCCGGGAACGGGAGATGATTTATGACCTCTGGGAAGCTGCGACGGGAATGCGGTTAATTAATAATAATTATTTCCGGATTGGTGGCGTGGCGGTAGATTTACCCTACGGATGGGTGGATAAGTGCGTGGATTTCTGTGATTATTTTGACCCAAAAGTGGACGAATACGAGAAATTAATCACTAATAACCCGATTTTCCGCCGTCGTATTGAAGGGGTAGGCTGCATTACCAGAGACGAAGCGATTAACTGGGGTTTATCCGGTCCGATGTTACGCGCTTCTGGGGTGAAATGGGATTTAAGAAAAGTTGACCATTACGAGTGTTACGACGATTTTGACTGGGAAGTGCATTGGGAAACCGCCGGCGATTGTTTTGCTCGTTATCTGGTGCGGATTCGGGAAATGCGCGAATCGGTGAAAATTATCCGGCAAGCACTGAAAGGTTTACCCGGTGGTCCCTACGAAAATCTGGAAGCGAAACGGATGGCAGAAGGGAAAAAATCAGCTTGGAATGATTTTGATTATCAATATATCGCCAAAAAAGTCGCCCCCACTTTTAAGATTCCTAAAGGTGAACATTATGTGCGCTTGGAAAGCGGTAAAGGCGAATTAGGTATCTTTATCGTCGGTAATGATGATGTTTTCCCTTGGCGTTGGAAAATTCGGGCCGCCGATTTTAATAATCTTCAAATTCTGCCTCATATCCTCAAAGGGGTAAAAGTTGCCGATATTATGGCGATTTTAGGCAGTATTGATATTATTATGGGGTCAGTTGATCGCTAAATCTCCCTCCCAGGGAGCAGGTAGGTTGATTCATGAATCAACCTACTAAGTAGGGAGGCACAATTATTTGTAGGATGGGTTAGCGCACTTCGTAACCCATGCGGGGGTTGGGTTTCATACTTCAACCCAACCTACGTTCATCTTATATTTAATTCCACCTCAACCTCATTGATAGGGGGAATCTCGCTTTGGGGAATCTTTAACTCCCCCACCTGAACACCCAAACTAGCCAAGGCAGTTAAAGTGGTGATGATGCGGCAAATCAAGTCAATGTCCGCTTTATGTTTTTGCCAGAAATTCATAGATTTTGCTCCTTTCGCCTTATGGCTTGTTTTTTGAGGACAAGTTGATTAAAATGCTTTAAGCAAATGCTGGCAAAAGGGGATCAAAAAGTGGATCAGATGGTAGGTTGACGTTTGACGAGATTTATGTTAAGGTCTGGCGAAATCAGATTATGGGATGAAGATGTAGAAACCCTTCGTAAGGCTAAAGATGCTTATCAGGGAAACTTTTCTTGTGCTTCGGAGAAAACAGAGCAAATATTAATAGAAGCAAGTCGATGGTTACTTAAGGCATTTCTCGAAAAATACCGTAGTCAAACACATCCTCCCAGTTATACCATTCCATTAAATGTCTTGAAAGCTTGGATGACACCATCGCCACAATCCGGAACAACTAAAGAGGTTTTAGAACCAAATAAGAAGAAATTGTACTTACAAAATGAATCTGTTTTTAAAAGATTTGAAAATCAGAAGAAAAGCGCATACATTACTCAAAATAAAATAAATAAACCCAGAATTGAAGATATTAATGATAATTTAATTCATTTAACCTTAGCAGATGTTAATGATTTATTAGATGCGTCTATTTTAAAGGTAATTGGCATATCTACAGATAGTTTGCGGTTTTGTACTGAAAAAAAATATGGACTAGGAAAAAAAGGGCAAAAAACCTCTAAACAGTCTTATATTGTTCAAGCTTATTGTGAAGTATTAAAACTAGATTTTGACAGTTTACAATGTTGTCAACTTCCTCAAAACCTAAAAAATCAACAAACAAATAATGAGAAGATTTATCGTGTTTTAACAGAATTTAATTACAATAATGTAGTAAATTTTACTGGTTTAATAGCTGCTAAACCTTTACGAGAAGGCAGTATTTATATTCCCCCTTGTCCTCATCAATATCGTGTTTTGTGTTTGCGTCGTTTAGAAAAACAAATTTTTATCACTAATAATTTGCCCGTTAAAACCATTATTTTTAAGTTTCAAGGAGATGGTCAGGAAGAATGGGATAACTATAGTCTTCATGAACATTTTTTAGATAATTCTGGAGGAATTAAAAATTTAAAGGCTCATAATTTTTGTTTGATTTTTGAAGGAATTGATTGTGCAGACTTTTGCCGTTTAAAGGACATTTATTCGTTTTGGCAAAACTTAATTACCAACGCTCGTAAAATATCAAATGGTCCCATTAAAGGCTTTTTATTAATGATTTGGTTAGATTATGGAAAAAGTAATGATTGGAGAGATAAGGACAAATTATCAGAATTAAGTCCTATTCACCGCTTACAGATTGACTCTCGCTTTGAACAACGGTCTTTTAAGGAAATTATTCCTACTTTTGCTCAACAACTTCAGTTAGGTTGTGACTTACAGGATGAAACCACAGAATTATTTGCAGATACCTTGCAGAAATTATGGGAAAATAGCAATCAAGGCAACATAGAAGACACACTGAAAGCTTTTTATCAACAATTTAAAGGACAATTATCGAGGGAAAATAGATGGCTAAACTATCCTTAACTTACAGGGGAAAAATTCAACCAGAATCGGGACTTTATTATGAACCGATTCAACAAAAAATTTATCCCTATGACGCAGGTGATGAGTTAATAGAAGTTGTTAACTTGGCTATTGAATTGGGAATGCCTTTGTTACTAGAAGGTGAGCCTGGATGTGGCAAAAGTCGTCTAGCTCATGCCTTAGTTTATGAGTTTAATTATCGCCAGGAAAATAATCCTATAAAATATTATGAGTGGACAGTTCAATCCACAAGTAAAGCGGAAGATAGTCTCTATCAATATGATTATATTGGCCGTTTACAAGCTGCTCAAATTAGCGGAATTTTAAGTCAAAAAGGAACAGAAGAATCTTCTTCTGAGCAAAAAAATCCAGCTATTTCAAAAGATTGGGTTGATTTACAAGCCTTGGGTAAAGCATTTAAACAAAGTCGAGATGAGGAAGAACAATCGGTAGTATTAATTGATGAAATAGATAAAGCAGATCGAGATTTTCCTAATGATTTACTTTTAGCCATTGAATCTCGTCGTTTTTTCATTAAAGAAACAAGAGATTTAATTCCAGCAAATGAGCAAGCTTTTCCTCTGATTATAATTACCAGTAATCAAGAAAAAAACTTACCCAATGCTTTTCTGAGACGTTGCATTTATCACTATATTGAGCTTCCCAACCAAGAAAGATTAAGAAAAATATTAACCGAACGGTTTACCGACGCTGAACAAGATGTTATCATCAAAGCAGTGGACCGTTTTCAGGAAGTGAGAACATCACAAGACGAGACTAAATCTGAAGGAGAAAAAAAAGTTAGCACAAGTGAATTAATAGCCTGGTTTAAATCGTTACTCAAGTACAAACCTGAAGAAATTATCGCCAAATTAAACGAGGACAAATTACCCCACGCTAGTATTTTACTAAAAAGCCGTACTGATTTACAAGATTATGGAACAAGAGGTTAAAAGAGCCAATGACATCCCCCCTACTTGACCTATTTTATCAACTCAGAAATGAAGAAGGATTTCCGCTGTCTATTGAACAATATTATCGGGTGGAAAATTACCTGATTCAAAAACTCGCCAATGATTCTGATATTGCTATTCAAGAGAATCCCAACTTAGAGAATCCTAAAATTAAACTTCTTTGTCAAGCTTTATGGGTTAAATCTCCAGAAGAAAAACAAAAGTTTGATCAGGCCTGGACAGAGATGCTACAATTCCAACCGGAAATAAATATAGAAATACCCAAAAAAACGCCTATTCGCCATCCAGAAGAATCGATTAGCAAAATAATAGACCCGATGGATGATAGGGAATCTCCCTCATTAGCATTTATTACCCCTTCTGGGGATGCACCTTTACCTCCTGAGACTCCATTTCCACAAATTGCCACAGCTATTGAAAAGCGAAAAAAAATCACCTCCCTAGATAATCCTGATTATTATCCTATTGGTATCGCTAAATTACAAGAAAGTTGGCAGCAACTGCGTCCATTACCCCTAGAAAGTCCTCGACAGACTTGGGATCTAAAAGCTACGGTGATTGCAACAGCTAAACGAGGTTTTTTTGACCAAATAATTTACCAAAAGAAACAACTTTATCGCCGAGAAATTATTATTTTTATTGATTGTTCTGACTCCATGATTCCCTTTGCGGGATTTGGACGAATAATGAAACAAACCTGGGAAAATGTTCCCCATTTTTACTTTGATAATCTGATTAGAGACGAGGTTTTACGACAAGAAAATGGTTGGGAAAGTCAATCTTTAACCAAAGTTCTCTCTAACTATTCTCCTGAAGTAACCAGTTGTCTAATTCTTAGTGATGCGGGTGCTGCTAGAAAACGTTATGTAGAAAAGCGCTTGAGCGCAACAGAAACCCTTATCCGACGATTTAGCCGAAGATTTAGCCGAGTCGCATGGTTAAACCCCTTACCCTATCATCGATGGTATGGGACAACTGCGATCGATATTGCTGATTTAGCTGAAGATATACCCAATTTTTCCATGTTTGAACTAACCACAGAGGATTGGGAAAACTTGATAACATGGCTAAAAGAAGAACCTATCCCACCCCGTCATTTTCAATTTGATCTCGCTCAATTTCAACAAGGGGATAATTGGGATGACGATGAAGATTTTTTTAGCGCAGAAAGCTGTTTAAGATTATTTGAAAAAGAAAACGAACTAAACACCAGAGAACTAGCGAAAAGAGCCGCCTTTCCCCTTAGTTTATCCCCTAATTTACTTTATTATCTGCGTCAACATCAAGATAAAAATAATCAAGCTCCCTGGTATGCGATCGCTGATATTTTACTCTCCAGTTTAGTCCGCAAAATAGATCGAGAACTCTATGAAATGTCCCCCGATATTCGTAAACTACTATTAAAAAAATTAACCCCAGAGGAACTCAAATCTCTGGCCTATCAGTTACAAACCTATATTCAGGAACAAATCGGTGATCGTTGCTCAAAATCGGTTTATTGGCAAAATCAACAATGGTTAGCTCTTGCCTACCTAAAACCTAGTCAAGCGGTCAATGAAATCAAACAGTTACTAGAAGAAGCTATCAAAAATAATAACCGAGTGCGTCTTGTTAGATTGACAGCTTTATTAGAAAATATATCCGCTGCTTTAGCCGATTATGAACCCTTGTTATTGCTTAATGAACCGATTGCCGCCTATTCTAGAGACGAAGAAACCCGACAAAAACATTTAATAGACAAAGTAGCCGATATTGTTCCCTACAATGAAAACCTTTTCCTTTTTACCGCAGAAACAGTATTGGTTAATCAAGAAGGCAAAGTTATCGAGAGGAAACCTGTTAAAGCCTATTTTTACGATGAAAACCTTGCAGAAGTTGGCAACCGGAAAGAAGCTCAAAACTATATCCCCATGATGTATATTCCCCAAGGAGAATTCTGGATGGGAACGGAAGATGAGGAAATCGAAAGACTGGTGAAAAAATTTAATTGGGAAGGATTTAGAAGGGAAAGACCACGACACCGAGTAACCGTTTCCTCTTTCTACATGGGGCGTTATCCCATCACCCAGGCCCAGTGGAGAGCAGTTGCCTCCCGCACGGATTTAAAAGTAGAAAAAGACCTTGACCCTGATCCCTCTTACTTTAAAGATCCCCCCAAACCCCCCTTAGAAAGGGAGGCTTCCGATTCCCCCCCTTTTGAAGGAGCTAGAGGGGGATCACCGACGCGCTGGGATAGACCCGTAGAACAAGTTAGTTGGTATGATGCCGTCGAATTTTGCGCGAGATTATCGAAATTGACAGGGAAAGAATACCGACTTCCCAGCGAAGCGGAGTGGGAATATGCCTGTCGTGCTGGGACAACCACCCCATTTCACTTTGGGGAAACCATTACCGGGGAATTAGCCAACTACGATGCCAGAGAAACCTACGCTGACGAACCGAAGGGAGAATATCGACGACAAACGACCCCCGTGGGACAGTTTCCCCCCAATGCCTTCGGGCTGTACGATATGCACGGCAATGTCTGGGAATGGTGTTTAGATCCGTGGCACGAGAATTATCAAGGTGAGCCGCCGAGAGACGGAAGCGTTTGGGACGAAAACAATAATGATAATCGTTATCAAAGTTTATTAATTAGTACAAAAGAACTCTTGACGGATGAACGATACCGTGTAATGCGCGGCGGTTCTTGGGGCAGCTACCCTTATCTCTGTCGTTCTGCCTACCGCAACTGGAGCGACCCCGGCTTCCGCAGCATCAACTTCGGTTTTCGGGTTGCGTGTGTCTCCCCAGGGCTTTGACTCTTTGCTCTTTTGCCCTCTTGACCTTTTCCGGAATTTTTTTGAGCCAACTATAGTACAAGTGTATTAGTTTAGGGGTTATACTAAATCTGGTTATTTGGGTTCGATCCCCCCTGCCCCTAGAAGCTGTCCTTTAGTCACAAATTTGTAATATTCCTTGTTGACACCCTTACTGACAAAGAAAAAACTGAAATCAAGTCAGGATAAGGGTTGGAGTGCTTACTGAAAAAATTGTTAAGAAAGATCCCTATAAGGGATAGCCCTAGAAGGGGGGTGTCTGCTTGAGCAGAAAACGGGTTTCTCCGAGAAACCCGTTTTCTGTGCAGGGAATCCTTACAATAGAAAAGGGAACACACAACCAAATTGCTGGTATTTTTCCTCTGGGCATGGTGGCGCAGTTTGTAGAATTTAGCTGGAATTTATGAATCATTTCCTGCATTCTTTCACTGTTTTTCCTGATTCTGCCCGAAAATCTCGCTCTTACTCCCTGGGTAAACTGCGACGACCCTTAATCTTCCTGTTTACCGTCGGTTGTCGTTTCTATAATCAGCCGAAATTGGCCGTCGGGACTATTTCTCCGGTCACAATTATCGCCCCCGAAGATGCCCGTTTTCATCTTGACTAAGAATTTGCTGATGAGGACAAAAAATGAGCAAAAATGATCTATTTTTTGAGATTTTAACCCCTCTTAATTGTACGATCTGCGTCACTGTTGCCTATTGGGAAATTATCACCCAGATAAAACATCCTATAATGAAAGGACAAGAAAAATTAGTCCAAGAAACCCTTAGCCAACCTGATGAAATTCGACGTAGCCGCAGTGATCCCAATGTTTATCTTTTTTATCAACTTCAACGACCAAAACGTTGGCTCTGTGCCATTATCCGAAAGCTCAATGGTGATGGCTTCCTAATTACCACTTATCCCACCGATGCAATTAAAGAAGGGGAAATTTTATGGCAGAAGTAAACGTTTATTATGATCCGATGGGCAATACCTTAACCGTGTGGTTTGGCGATCGCTCCTCGGAATATCTCTGCGAAGAAACCGGCGACGAAGTTATTTTAATGAAAAATCAAAAAGGCGAAGTTATTGGTTTTGAAAAACTTAACTATAGGATTTCTGAGAACACGAATCTGAAAATTTCCCTAGAAACCGCCATCCCTCTTTAAACAATAAAGCTTAAAAATGACAATTACTAAAAGTGGGCAAGCTTTCAACAATATTAAGGAAAATCAATCAAAATAATCTCTCCTTGTCTAACTTTCCCGTGGTGTGCGGTGCTGGGGGGACTTTGTAACCCTTTTTCTCTTTTTTTTCCCGCCCAAAGGCCGGTCGATTTTGTAGGGGCGAACTGCGTTCGCCCACCGGCAATTATCGGCCCACCAGCAATTATCGGCCCGCCCGTTTTTTGGGGATTTGGGGCGATTTTTGGGTTATTTGGGCGCACTAGAAGGCAAAAAACCCCCGCATCAAGTTAATCTAGATGCCTTTCGAGAAAAATTTTTTTGCACAGGGAGTCCTTACAATAGAAAAGGGAACACACAACCAAATTGCTGGTATTTTTCCTCTGGGCATGGTGGCGCAGTTTATAGAATTTGGCTGGAATTTATGAATCATTTTCTGCATTCTTTCACTGTTTTTCCTGATTCTGCCCGAAAATCTCGCTCTTACTCCCTGGGTAAACTGCGACGACCCTTAATCTTCCTGTTTACCGTCGGTTGTCTGACTAGCGTGGTCGGTTATCGTTTCTATAATCAGCCGAAATTGGCCGTCGGGACTATTTCCCCCGTCACAATTATCGCCCCCGAAGATGCCAGTTTTCAAGACCAAGAAACCACCGACCTCAAACGCCAAAAAATTCGGGCTGGACTGCTTCCCCGGCTGAAAAGAGACCCCCAAACCACCGCCCAAATTGAGCGATCGCTACGGGATACTTTGGGGCAATTAAGTCAAATTAGCCCAATTCTGCGAAAAAATTCGATTTTACTGAGCAGGACTATTTCTAACGCCACGCTGGGAACGCTACTCACCTTTTCTGCTGCTCAATGGTCAACTCTACAAAGCGGCCTTAACTATGAAGAATCTTTTGCAAAACCCTTGACAAAAGAACAGGAATATGCTAAGTACGAAATCCAAGCCTATCGTCAGCGCGTGACAAAGGGAAACTTTGAGCAATTTATCGATCGATTGGAGCAATTACGGCAAATACAGGAGCAAACCAGCCAAAATTATCGGCATTCCAGCTTAAATAAACTCAAATACGCCGATCTGATCACAGCAGCCCAAATGGGCGATCGAGAGTGGCAAAACCTAGAAACAGCCGTCCTGCAAGCGGGGCGCCGGATTTTGGTGCAGGGCATTCCCCCGGGGATTTCCACCAGTCACCTACAGGATACCATCGCCGTGCAGATTAGCAGCGATCGCCTAAACCGTCGTCAGCAGCTTTTAGCCGAAAATATCCTTCTGGCGGCCCTAGAGGGACAAACGAACCTGATAGAAGATCGGGAGGCAACCAAAGAACAAGCCACTAAAGCGGTGGAAGCGGTAGATGTGGTCATGTCTAATGCTCAAGCCGGTCAAATTATCGTTAAAGCAGGCGAAAAAATTACTCAAGCTCAGTTTGTTCTCATCGATGGCTTTGGTCTAAGCGAACGGGGCATTAACTGGATGGGTTTAGGATCAACGGCAATCCTTGTCACCAGCGCGATCGGGACTTTTTGTCTCGTTGCTCAGCGTCTCCATCGGCCTCTGCGTCACCGGGATTTTATTCTCTTGGGTTTACTAAGTTTTACCACACCGATCCTAGCGATCGCCAATATTCCCTTTACCAATCTGGCAGCCGTGGGTTTATTAGTCAGCAGTTTCTACGGCCCGACTCTGGCCGTCACCCAAGTCCTCTTAACTGCCGGTCTTTCCCTATTCAGCATCCAAGGTATCAGCGCCGATTTAATCGCGGGGACGATAGGGGGACTATTAGCGGCCATGATAGCGGCAAAATTGCGCTCCCGGGATGAATTATCGCTGCTAGGGATGGGCATCGGAGTCAGTCAAGGGGGTGTTTATCTGCTCACTTACCTAATCGTTAGTGCCACGGCCAGCACGATCATCTATACTCTACTACCCACGGCGCTCGTCTATGGTCTATCGGGGATAGCTTGGACGGTAATCGCCCTAGGATTATCCCCCTATTTGGAACGCTGTTTCGATGTGGTGACTCCGATTCGTCTGGTGGAGTTGTCCAATCCTAATTGTAGTTTGCTCAAACGTTTGGCCACGGAAGCACCTGGTACTTTTCAACATACCCTTTTTGTCGCCTGTTTAGCTGAAGCGGCCGCCCGAAAACTGCACTGTAATGTGGAATTAATTCGCACGGGGACTCTCTATCACGATATCGGGAAAATGCACGATCCTCTCGGTTTTATTGAAAATCAAATGGGTGGCCCGAATAAACACGATGAAATTAACGATCCCTACGTCAGCGCCGAGATTATTAAAAAGCACGTTAGCGAAGGGTTAGTCATGGCCCGCAGACACGGTTTACCGCGAGTGGTCCGCGATTTTATTCCCGAACACCAAGGCAATCTCTTAATTTCCTATTTTTATCAGCAAGCTCTGCAAAAATCCGTCAAAAATGGTCAAGAAATCGTCGATGAGGCGGCCTTTCGCTACGATGGTCCAATTCCCCAATCGCGAGAAACGGCGATCGTTATGTTGGCCGATAGTAGCGAGGCTGCTTTGCGATCGCTGAAGGAGGCCTCCCCAGAACAAGCCATGGATATGATCAAAAAGATTTTTCAGGCCCGATGGCGCGATCAACAATTAGTAGATAGTGGTATTCGTCAGGAGGAATTACCAATTATTGCCGAGGTTTTTGTGCAGGTTTGGCAACAATTCCACCATCAACGCATTGCCTACCCGAAAGCAGTTTTAGAAGTCTCCTCAGCCAAAAAAATATGAAAAGAGATACTTGGCTAAATCAGTTACAATTTCTCTACGAACAAGATGAACATCTCT
The DNA here is from genome assembly GCA_007095785.1 of Microcystis aeruginosa Ma_SC_T_19800800_S464. Taxonomy (GTDB): domain Bacteria; phylum Cyanobacteriota; class Cyanobacteriia; order Cyanobacteriales; family Microcystaceae; genus Microcystis; species Microcystis aeruginosa_E. The sequence goes on along the minus strand of SFBL01000207.1, from coordinate 12,313 downwards.
GGTTGACTGAAACAATTAAACTTCTCAAGGAAAATCGTCTAGCTGAGTTGGATATTCAACATTTAATCGAGGAGTTGGAGGCTCTGAGCAAACGGGATAAAAATCGAGTTGAGAGTTTTTTAAGACAGATAATTATTCATCTTTTGCTGTGGCAATATTGGTCAGAAGAATTTGAATTAAATCATCGGCATTGGCAAGGAGAAATAGCAACTTTTAGAGTTCAGTTAAATGGATACTTAAGCACAAATCTAGAAAAATATATCCTAGATAACCAAGAAAGAATCTATCAAGATGCCGTTTTTATTGTCGGGCAAAAAACTGAAATGTCTCCTCACAGTTTTCCTCTAAATTGTCCCTATTCCCTCGAACAAATGCTTGATAGGCATTGGTTGCCAGAGCGAAATTAGTTAAATCCCACAGGAAAAAATCAAGGATAATTACCAAAATGTTACTAATTACTCTCAACGAAAATACGTTATCTTTATCTCCCGGCAGTCAAGTTATTTTTCCGTATCAGACTTGGGAAGATTACGAAAGATTGCTGAGTTTACGTCTCCATAAAACCTATCCCAAACTCTATTTTAATCGCAAAACGCAAGAAATTCGGCTTATGTCTCCCCTACCAAGTCATGGCAATCGTGTTGATACATTAAGGGATTTAGTAAAAATTATCCTCCGTCGTCAAGGTAAAGACTGGCAATGTTTTGATCCAATTACCTTGAAAATGCCGGGGGAAGCGGGATTAGAACCAGATACTTGTTTTTATATTGATAATAGACAGGCAATTTTAGGCAAAGAAAGAATTGATTTAACTGTTGATCCTCCTCCCGATTTAGCCATAGAAGTGGATTTTACTTCTCTGACTGATGTAGGTGCTTATCAATTGCTAAAAATTCCCGAATTATGGGTTTATCGTCGGGAAGAATTAAAAATATATCTGTTCAGAGAAGACAGTTATCAAGAAAGGGAAAATAGTCGTCTCTTTCCCGATATAAATATCAAGAAACTTTTTCCCTATTATGTTGAATTAGGCTGGAATCAAGGTTCTAGTCTTGCCTTACGTCAATTTGAAGCTTTAGAGAATTTTAGTTAATAATCAAGTCTGGTTATGGTGTTTTTCTCAACCAGACTCAGTGAGACTAACGATTAGAAGCTCATTCCACCCTGTTAGTAATTGCTCTTGGGTTTCCTGAACAAGTTTTTGACTTGGCGTTGTCATACTATAGCGTTTCCTGTTCGCAAGAGGGACATTATCGATGTTGAAAAGCTTAATCAGCAAAGGTTTAAGTGTGCCACGCAGGTGTGAGAACCGCTATAAATCCGTTGAGTATAGGCTACATATCAGGATAGGCACTCATTCACAAATGGGAATAAATAATCAGTCTTTAATAACCGGATTTAGTATAAATCCCGTCACACTTCCTCCATACCACAATTCGGGCATTTTGTCAAAAAAATTTTTACTTTGCAACAAAACTACACAAAAATTAGATCAACGTTGTTCGGGAAAAAAGGGATAATTGGCGAAAGTGTTTGGTTTGGCTAAAAGGGAAAGTCTAGATTTAGCAATGGTTTCAAGGCAAGCTAGACCTTAAAAAGTCCAAAAAAGCACAGAAAAATCCACCATAGCATAATGCAAAATTATACCAGAATCGCTGGAAGTATTGTCACCTCGTAAATAAATAGAAATTATTCTCAATAAATTCTTAAGTAAAAATAAATATTACCAATTGTAAATTTAAATATTTTTAAGTATTGAAGGTATTTGCATATAAAATACTTATCATTTTGCCCCGATTGCCTCTAACTTTTCCCCCCACAGCAATCACCGGGTAAATAGAAAATTTCTCATTCTTTCTCCTAGAGATGAAGTACAGATTAATCCTTACTCATCAAGTATTTTAGCAACAATAACTAACCGTATCTATCTGAGAAAGGCTGTAACTGCCATAACCTCCCTTATATTATAAAAATAGCCAAGTTCTTAATTGTCGGTCTTACCGAGAATATCGTCCTATGAGGGGAGAATTATTAGTAGCCTGGGCAGCACAACAAAAATCCTTGGATAGCAATTCTGCTGTGAACAGCCAAACGGTGGGAGACATTCCTGAACTGGTTCTTGTCTTGATCCTGCTGCTACTGATTGCCACTGCCGTTGCCCTAGTAACCCAGCGATTACGCATTTCCTATGTGGCAGGTTTAGTCTTAGCAGGATTACCGATTACCGATCTGTTATCTCGTCGTATTGGCTTAGATCCGTTTTTAGTGCTTAACCTTTTTCTGCCGATTCTGATTTTTGAAGCGGCGATTAATACCGATATCAGCCGTCTTCGCAGCACCTTTAAACCGATCGCACTGCTGGCCGGACCCGGCTCGGTTTTTTCTGCGGCGATTATTGCAGTTTTGGTAAAATTTGGCCTGGGGCTAGATTGGATTCCCGCCTTACTGGTGGGAGTGATTCTAGCAAACACAGATACTGTCTCGATCATTGCCGTCTTTAAGGAAATTCGGGTTCCCTCTAGGCTCTCGACTATTGTGGAAGGGGAAACACTATTTAATGATGCAGCCGCACTCGTCACCTTTAATTTGCTCTTGGTGATTTACGTTACCGGAACCATCAGCACCACACAAGTCATCGAGGAAGTGTTGATCGTTGCTCTGGGTGGGGGATTAGTGGGCGCTGTCCTAGGCTATCTGTGTCTTCCCATCTATGTGCGCTTACGGGATCCGCTGAGTAGCCTGTTGCTTACGGTTGCACTTGCCTTGGGAGCTTTTCAACTCGGGCAGTTTTTGGGTGTATCGGGAGCGGTGGCGGTAGTTATTGCCGGACTTGTCTTTGGTAACTTGGGGCTGCCTCGCAGCGCCTCTGCATCCGATCGCATTACCCTGATCAGTTTTTGGGAATATGCCGGTTTTATCGTCAATACCTTTATTTTTCTGCTCATTGGCATTGAAATCAACCCCTTGACCCTATGGCAAACCTTGCCATCGATTGTGCTGGTCATTTTGGCTTATCAATTGGGGCGTATTCTGTCAGTGTATTCTTTACTATCGGTACTTCGCTGGATCGATCGACCGATCCCCTTACGCTGGCAACATATTCTGATTTTGGGCAACATCAAGGGTTCACTCTCCATGGCCCTAGCGGTTGCCATTCCTTTGGCTCTAACAGGGAGGGAATTGATCATCGAGCTAGTCTTTGGGGCTGTGTTATTTTCTCTGGTTATCCAAGGATTAGCCTTACCCTGGTTAATTAAAAAGCTCAATATTAGTCAGGTTTCGGCAGTAAAACGGGATATTGGACAGTTACAGCTGCACTTGATCGCATCGAAAGCGGCACAGGACGAGTTAGCCAATTTACTGAAATCCGGCGTCCTACCGAAAGCAGTGTACGAAGAACTGTGGGCATCTTATCAGGCAAGAGTGGCGGTATCGGAACGGCGGCTGCGGGATGCTTATAATCAGTCTCGATCGGGCCAAATGGAGCCTAACAACAGTCAGTTAGATGCCATTCGACGACGATTGTTCCTCGCTGAGAAAGCAGCCTTGAGCGATGCACTTCGCAAACGTATCGTACCGGAAGACTTGGTACAATCCTACGTCAAAGGTTTGGATGAGAAACTTCTATCGTTGGACGATGATTAGTTTGAATGCCGAGGTAATCGATCATAGGTTTGACGAATTCCGGACGAGTAACCACTAAAATAGTTGAGTCTGCTTCTAGGACGGTATTGCCGTTGGGAATCTCTAAACTGGCAGAAGGGTGACACTGATAGCCAATAATCAGCGAACCGGTCGGAAAGTTGGCATCTTGAGCGATTTGGGCAACGGTACGCCCAGCTACATAACAATCCTTGGGGACGGGCAGCTTTAACACTTCCACTTGTCCCTGTTCAAAGTGCATCATCGATTCTACTTCAGGGTATTCGATCGCATTGGCCATGGTGACAACGGCTAAATCAATCGTGCTGATGATGTGACTAGCTCTAGCAAGACGATAGGCCTCGAGAAATTCGCGATCGCACATTCTCACCACAATATGGGAAATGCCATAACTTCTGGACAAGGTAACTAGGGCTAGATTCATCGCATCGTCCCTCAATGCGGCAACAACCGCGTTAGCTTGTCGAATCCCCGCCTCTAGCAGAACTTTCGTACTGACAGCACTCCCCTCAAAGGCCATGACACCGATTTTTTCCCGGGCAAACCGACAAGCTAAAGGATCCACATCAACGATGGCGACGGTGTGTCCCAAGTCTAAAAGTTGTTGGGCTAAACCTAGCCCCATCATTCCCGCCCCACCAATTAAAACGTACATAGCGGCTCTTTATACTAAATACTGCCTAAGTAAGTGGTTTCAATTAGATTATAACCAGCTACTTACCCAAAAAATCTCCACAGACAACATCAAATAAATTTATTTTGATCAATTCAAATACAAGAAAAAACAACTCTGGCAGTTATCTTAAGGGTGAGGCAGGAAGTCTCTGATTCTAGGAAACACTGGAACCAGAGATGATGCTAAATCTCGTCATTTCGTCCCTACCACAATTTAGGCATTTTGTCAAAAAATTTTTACTTTGCAACAAAACTACACAAAAATTAGATCAACGTTGTTCGGGAAAAAAGGGATAATTGGCGGAAGTGTTTGGTTTAGCTAAAAGGGAAAGTCTAGATTTAGCAATGGTTTCAAGGCAAGCTAGACCTTAAAAAGTCCAAAAAAGCACAGAAAAATCTACCATTTAATTATAACCAGCTACTTAATTCCACCGTAAACCTATCTCTTTTCTGGCTGCCAATAGCATTTCATAATAAACATTCCACTCGAAATAATCCATATCGTCCTCTAGCTCACCGGAACGAAATCTAGGATAGAACTCTTCCGAACTCATGGGATATTGATTTTCGTATTGCTTGACACGGTTTTCTAAATCCAAAATTTGAGCGTTAATCTGCAAATTTTCCCGTTGTTCGCTCTCAATTTTTCGATTCAGTAACTCTCTTTCTTCCTCGGAGAGAGAGAGAATAATTCGTGCGAGAGAATCAATCAGTTGGGTATTCATTATCGTTAAAATCCGAGATAGGATTATTTCCCCTGAGAACTGTAGCGGATTCGATCGAGAACCGCTGCCATGACTGCTAGGAAATAATAGGTGGATGAGGCTAGACCTATCCACCTTAGATATCTAAATCTGCGGGGCTAAATTTCTTGTGAATCTGAGGAAAACCTAACTGTTTAATCACTTGATGTTTGCGTTCTTCCTCAAGGGATGACAACTGATTATAATTAACCCAGTGAATACAGTTAACCGGACAAGTCTCGATCGCTTCTTGAATAATTTCTTCTTCGTCACCGTCCTGATTATAGACGCGAGAGCGACCGTATTCACCTTCAATAAAAAAGGTATTGGGGGCAACGTGGGCGCAGTGTTTACAACCAATACAAGTGACCTCATCGACGTAAACCGCTTTCTGGCGCAGTAAACCGCCCAATTCGGGTTCAAAACCAGTGCGATCGGGGGAATCTCTTAGGAATCCCCCTAACTCTGGTTCAAAACCAGAGCGTTCGGGAGAAAAATCAGCCATTAGGCGCTCCAACGTTGTACCACTAGACGAATAGAACCATCAGTATTTTTTTCCTGTGCTGCCACCTGAAAACCCTGTTTAGCAGTTTCTGCCAGAATGGTGTGGTAGGCATAACCTTGATTTACTTTTCTTAAAAATCCTTCTACGGTTAGAGGTTGTTGCCAGTATTGTAAATCGGCAACTAACTCGTACTCGTTACCATTCCAGCGAAAACCGATATCGTAATTGTTATCTTGTTCAATTACCACCTCTGCGGTTAAAGTTTGACCTTGATAACCTTTGACGGGGTGGGAACCCTCTTTCCATTCCATCCCCATATCGCTCAGGGCGGCTTTTAGGTAGGATAGATCGCGGATTTTGGTTTTGATATTGCTAAAGTGTGACATGGCTTTTCAGTGGCTTAAATAAAGGGATTGGGAAAAATGAAAAATTACCAGTCGCTAAAAGTGGCTGCGTTGCTGACTTTCTCTGACTGGCTGACGGTTTGATGGTAATAATCCGAGGTTTTCTCTTGAGACATCAGCTGCCCGAGTTGTGCCTCGATCGCCGCTGTCACCTCTTGACAAGATGAACCGACTATGCCTGTCACCTTTTCCATGACGCGACCATCGGGATAGATGATAAACTCTAGGCTTTCCATGCTCATAGCTCTTCTCGGCGTGATCTGGGGTTTGCAAAGCTCCCTATCGTTTTAATTTACGATAGTTTGCTAATCGTAGCAATCTGGTTAAAATTTTAGCAAAACTTTATATTATCTCGGCCAACCACTTTCATTTTTTGTAAGTTTCCCGTAACTTTTCTTCATCGTCAAGGGCGAACCTTGACCCAGGAGGCAGGAGTCAGGAGTCAGGAGTCAGGAGGCAGGAGGCAGGAGGCCGTTTTTGTAACGGGGATTTATGCCCCGCTCCAAAAACTTTTCGCCTTAAGGCGAGGTTTTAGACCCGATTTTTTCGATAATTTAACAAAACTACACAAAAAAGACGACCTGAAGCGATAAATTGAAAATAAAGGAGATGCAACGGCGAACCACGCCGCCGAGATCATAGAATTTTGTCTATAGGAATCAGAACAAATATGAATAAACAAATAGCCAGCGATCGCCTTCGGATCGGTGTTTTAGGTTTTGGTGGTTTGGGACAGGCTGCCGCTAGAATTCTCGCCCCCAAACAGGAAATGCTTTGGACTGCCGCCGCCGATAAAGCCGGTTTTGCCTACCACAAAGACGGTCTAGATGTCAATACCTGTAACAAAATTTATCATGACCAGGGTTCGATCGGTTATCTGGAAAATTACGGCAGTCTCAGCCAGAACAGTATCGAGGAATTAATCAAAACTGCCGACGTAGAGGGCTATTTTCTCGCCTTACCGAATTTACCTAACAATTTCATGGCCGATATCGCTAAAACTTTCATTCGCTTAGGTTGGCGCGGAGTTTTAGTCGATGCTCTCAAACGTACCAGCGCCATGGCACAAATCCTAGCACTACAAGCAGACCTAGAAGCCGCCGGCATCACCTATATGACCGGCTGCGGTGCTACCCCCGGACTGTTAACTGCGGCTGCTGCCCTAGCTGCCCAGAGTTATGCAGAGATTCATAGCGTTAAAATTACCTTTGGCGTGGGAATTGCCAACTGGGAGGCTTATCGTGCCACTATTCGCGAAGATATCGCCCATTTACCCGGTTACAACCCAGAAACGGCCCACCAGATGAGTGACGCAGAAGTGGAAATGCTGTTAAATAAAACCAATGGCATTCTCAGCCTCGAAAATATGGAACACGCGGACGATATTATGCTGGAATTGGCCGGAATTTGTGGACGCGATCGGGTTTCCGTCGGGGGTGTGGTGGATACGCGCAACCCGAAAAAGCCTTTAAGTACCAATGTTAAAGTCACGGGGCGGACTTTTGAAGGCAAAATTTCTACCCATACCTTCACTTTAGGGGATGAAACCAGTATGGCGGCTAATGTCTGCGGGCCGGCTTTTGGTTATCTGAAAGCGGGGGTTTCCCTGCATCGTCGCGGTATCTACGGATTATGGACAGCAGCGGAGATTATGCCGCAATTTGTGCGCTAGGGGTTTCTCTGGCGTAAAATAGCTAAAACTTTCGGGAAAATAGCGGGTAAGGGAGCGATCGCTTCTAGGCTCTCTCCCGTGACCGGATGTATTAAGATTAAACGATAGGCGTGGAGTAATTGCCCTGGTAGATTAATTCCGATGGAACGACCGGAACTATAGAGGGTATCCCCAAGAATCGGATGACCGATATGGCTGCTATGAACGCGGATTTGATGAGTTCTGCCGGTTTCTAGGCGAAATTCCATTAAGGTGTAGTTGCCTAGTCTTTCCTTGACTTGCCAGTGAGTGACGGCATTTCTACCGCCTTTTTCCACGGCAATAATCGCCATCTTTTGGCGATCGCTGCGGTGACGACCGATCGGCAGATCAATTGTACCTGTTTCGCTTTTGGGGACACCGTGGACAAGGGCTATGTATTCCCGGCGGGCAGTTTTGGTTTTTAATTGTGCCTGTAGGTGTTGATGGGCCTGGTCGGTTTTGGCAATAACGATCGCACCCGTGGTATCCTTATCTAAACGGTGAACTATACCGGGGCGTTGAATTCCACCAATTCCAGCTAAATTTGGGCAGTGATGCAGTAAAGCGTTGACCAAGGTTCCCGATTCGTGGCCGGGGGCCGGATGAACCACTAAATCGGCAGGTTTATTGATAATAATCAGATATTCGTCTTCGTAAAGAATATCAAGCTCGATCGCCTCGGCGCTTAATTGCAGGGGTTGACTGTCGGGAATGGTAATCTTTAAGCGATCGCCTTGAGCAACTTTAGTATTTTTATTGGTGCAAATTTGACCGTTTAACTGTATATATCCCTGTTCTATCAGTTTTTGCAGCCTCGATCTCGAGAAATCGGGCAATTGTGACCCCATCCAAGCATCTAAACGTTCTTTTTTTCCCGCAACTTCTAAGTTTAATTGGTTCATCGGTTTTTAGTTATCAAGGTGTAGGGTGTGGGGGAATCAAATATAAGATGAACGTAGGTTGGGTTGAAGCATGAAACCCAACACCCGCATGGGTTACGCTACCGCTAACCCATCCTACAAATAATTGTGCCTCCCCACTTATGTTGTCTGTAAAGATAGTTGAGAAAGCTTATTATTTATCTAATTAACATCATTATATTTGTTTTGTCCGCTCAGATCATCCCGGTTAGCCAAATCTTGACTAAAAGTTGATATTTTAACAGTAATTGTACTTGCTGTGGCTTTTGCAGCCACAGCAAATCAGTAGAGATTTCCTCATCTCCAAAAAACTAGAGAGACGTTGTTATAATCAACGTCTCCACATCAAAAATTAATGGATCGGAGTAAGCCAAGCTGTTTTAAACGGAGGATTACTGACTAATTAACCGAATTATTGCCCACTTTAGTCACCGAAAATGCTATTTAAAACTCCTGAAACGATCGAAACCATGATCGAACCGAATAAAGCGGCAAAGAATGATTCTACCTCAAAACCACGGATAAAATAGGAGGCTAAAGAAAAGGAAATGGCATTAACCACAAAAATAAATAACCCTAGGGTCAAAATAGTTAAAGGCAGGGTAAAAAGAATCAACAGGGGTCTAACAATAGCATTAATTAAACCCAAGACGACAGCGGCTATCAAAGCCACGGTAAAATTTTTAATTTCTATACCAGGTACTATTTGCGCTGTAATCAATAAAGAGACGGCGGTAATCAACCAACGGAGGAAAAAAGATAACATAAGCCCATCCATCTAAAATAGTTCATCCTCATCTATTTTAATCGCCATCGCCACTTAAATAGGCAAGAGTTTTCAGGGGATGGTAACGAAAACTGACATTGAGTCCTTCTTCTGATTGTTCAGCCAATTCAGGTCTGAATGGCATCACTATCCGCTCTACCCTGATAGAATACCTCATTTGGGGTCTGATAGTCAAGGCATTTTTGAGGCCGATTGTTAATTAAATTTACGGCTCTTTTTACCTGCTCTGGTTTGACAATTGGGGTTGCTGAATCAAGGTATGAATGTCAACTGTGTGCATCCTATCCAAAGTATCTCAAATCAGCAACGCCTAGCGTTCTAATACCAACAAAGGAATCGGTTTTGCTTTTCGATCCCAACTCATTAAAACTATTTGTCCATGAATAGCTGGCTGCCAATTAGCCTGATCTGAGTCCGCATAAAGAAAGGTTTCTATACAATTAATAATCTCGTTAACAGTAGCGTAACTGGTTTCGGGGGGAAGTTTTGTCAGTTTAATCTGAATCCGAAATAAAACCCCTTTATTCGATTTTCCTTCCTCTTCCTGTGCTTCCACCTGACAGGTGACATCAAAAGTTTTATTAATCTGTCTTTCTGCACTGACGATTCCCACGGCATTTTTAGCTGTATTTGGTCGTAAAGCTTCGCCGATCAATTTAGATATCTTTATCTTAATTTGGTTGACAATGACGTAATGAAAAATATCCTCATCCATTCTCCTCCGCAAATAATCAAGATTAAATGCTCTAGAATAGACAAGATCGGGGTTATTTTCTATTTGTTTTATAGTATGAAGTGCTGACTTCAAGTTTTTTTCAAAATCTTTACTTTTAAGTTGTTCCAGCTTAACTTTCTTTTTGATCTGTTCTATTTGTAATTTGCCGTAAATAATTAAACCGATCACAGCAATAGTTAAGGCAATTGTGCTATAAAGCCAAGCAGAATTGGGGGGAGAGGTTTTAACCGCCAGTTCAGGAGAAGGAACTTGGACGATGGAATTTTCTTGAGAAAACACCGATGGACTCGAAAACCAGAGAGGAAACATAGTATCGGTTATACTGATAATAAACAGGAAGATTTGATAAAACTAATATTCCCAGAAAAGGGGCAGGACTAAACATGATATCTAGAAAAAATTTTAGCCAGAGCCAGCAAGGAAAAATCGGTAAAACGAGAATTATTCTGGTATCAACTGGCATTTTAATGCTAATGAGTCTGCTTTCTCTCCTCTTAGCACCACCTAGTTTAGCGTCTTCCAGACCACCTAATTCAGTAATCGATGCTACCCGTCAAGATTTGAGTCGGAAAACCAAGATATCGGTTAATCGCTTGCAAATTCAAGCAGCACAACCACAAACCTGGCCCGACGGTTGTTTAGGATTAGCTAAACCGGGAGAATTCTGTACTCAAGCATTAGTGGAAGGATGGCGAATTATTCTGACTGATAACCAAAAAACTTGGGTTTATCGCACCGATAGCAGCGGTGCTAATCTCCGCTTAGAAAGGTGAATTTCTTTTGCTCTTTTCTGGCTGCTTTTTCGGCATCCCCAAGGAGTGCTGTCCTGATTTAAATTTACCTCCCAGGGAAGGTGGATTGTCTCAAGCAACCCGTTGGGTGATGAAAATCGGCTGAGAATGGCTCTATGGTTTGTTTCAAGAACCTAGTCGTCTCTGGCAACCCTATTTAATTAGGGTTTGCGGCAGAAAGTTTTTCCTGGTGGCAGGGTGTGGCCCCCCAACCTCCCCGACATCGGGGGGGGTGTGGGGTGTGGGTTTTTACCCATTTTCACCTGGTCAATTACCTAATTTTCAGGGAAAAAGTCCTGGAATTTTCCCCCCAATCACTCCAAAGGTCGGCACTTTTTGAGGTCAAAAAAGTCTAAAAGCCTTATCCAACAAGGTTTTTAGATTTATTCAGCAAACCCTAATTAATAATCCCAGTTTTTTGCTCTTTTTTGCCTTATAACCCCTGCGAGGCTGGGAAAAGTAAACAGCAATTCAGTCAACAGCCCTCAACTATCGTTAAGATGGATGGGAGAAGGTAAAGTTTTATATGTCCCCTTCAACTGCGTTTAGGAGTTCCTGCTAAAGATGACACAAGCTACTCAGATTCAAGGAAAAGGAATTTTACTCAGTGAGGCTGCCCTCAAACACCTTACCATGCTCAAAGAGCAACAGGGCAAGGATTTATGTCTGCGCGTGGGTGTGCGTCAAGGTGGTTGTTCGGGAATGTCCTATATGATGGATTTTGAGCATCCTAGCAATATTGGCCCCCAAGATGAGGTTTTCGATTACGATGGCTTTAAAATTGTCTCTGATAAAAAAAGTCTGCTCTATCTCTACGGTCTCATGTTAGATTACAGCAACGCGATGATCGGCGGTGGTTTTCAATTCACTAATCCCAACGCCAGTCAAACCTGCGGTTGTGGTAAGTCTTTCGGCGTTTAATTATTTCTGTTGGGGTGATACCTTTCACCCCCGCCTCCCAGAGGCGATTTTTTTTTTGGCCAAAACCCTTGACAAAATCGGAGACTTGACCTATACTTCTTGTATAATGGGAATCCGTGCCTGCCTGCAAGCCCTTCAATTTTAGGCTAGATACCCTCAATGCTAGGATAATTGCCCATGTCAGGACAAACAGGCAATAAACCGCTTTTTTCTCAACACTATCTTGAGCATCGGCTGCCGGATTCTCCGGAATGGCAGGAGGATGTGTCAGGGGCATTTTCCCGCTTAGAGAGTCTTTATCAACAAAAAAAGGCGATTTTGCCGACTCTTAACGAAGCGCAAACGGAAGCAGAATTAATAGTTAGTAAAAGTATAGTCAAATATAGACAGACTGAATTCCATTTCAGAAATTCCCTTCACTTTTACTTCGAGAGATTGATTCTCCTTGGGTGAACTACGCACCTCTCTATCCCAT
>SFBL01000206.1 GCA_007095785.1 Microcystis aeruginosa Ma_SC_T_19800800_S464 | reverse complement strand
AACCTATTTGTGCCGTAAGTGTCTCCCTGTATAGATTTCAGCTACTTTTAGGCGTAGGCACTCTCATGTAATTTTATTTTAAGTTAATTATTTGCATAACAATTACCGAAGAGCCTTTAGACTGGCTATTTCGTAATCAGTCTGATGTTTTTGTTGCGGGGGATTTACTCTGGTATCCTGTGGAAAATGATAATAAACTGCGTCAAGCACCGGATATTATGGTGGTTTTTGGGAGACCAAAAAGGGAAAGGGGTTCCTATCGACAATGGTTAGAAAATAATATTAGTCCCCAGGTGGTTTTTGAAATCCTCTCTCCGGGTAATACCCTCACGGAAATGGCGAAAAAACAGCTATTTTATGACCGTTATGGGGTTGAGGAGTATTATCTTTATGATCCCCATAAAAACGATGCTAGTGGTTGGATAAGAGGGGAAAATCAGCTAGAAATTCTCGAAACTCTCGATAATTGGGTTAGTCCCCGTTTAGGAATAGGTTTTCAGTTAGGAGAACCGGAAATGTTGCTTTTTTATCCCGATGGACAAGCTTTCACTAGCTATAATCAGGAAAAACAACGAGCGGAACGATTGGCCAATAAACTGCGGGAATTAGGCCTTAATCCTGACGAAATCTAGGTTTATCTTTTGATCTCACTTTAAAGTTAATTTTTGTTAAGAGACAAATAAAAAATAGCCCTAGTGGGCTATATGTGTTTTCAGTATGATAAAGTTAGTTTGCTTAGTACAAAAAAAACTGATGTTTAGGGATAATAATGTAGATGAAATTACGCAAAATTTTTATAGTATTTATGGCTCTATTGAAGGGCAGTTAGTATCTATTAATATTGCCAATCGTCAAAAGATAAAGATGGGGATTCGTAGCCTAACTGATAACAAAATTATTAAATGTTTTTTTCCTGAAGAACTTTTTGAACAAGCTAGAGAAGCATTAGGAAAAAGAGTTTATGTTTTTGGGTTAATTCGGCAGTATTTGCATGGAGAAAAAATCAATATTCAAGTGCAATAAATGAAAGTTTTTCCTAAAAAATCTGCTGCTTCTTCCCTGTCTAATATTATCAATTCAATTAGAGGTTAGTTTTGAAGAAAAAGTCGATCAAAAAACCTGATTGTGATTCGGGAATCTTTATCAGTTTTTTCAATGAAGAACTCCAGTATTATGAACGCAGAACTAGATTAATATTGTCAACATACCAAGACAAAAAAAGGTGGGACTTGCCCACCTTTATCACTAAACTATTGTCCTTTCTCCACTGCTGCCACCATCAATAAAGTCTTGAGGACAGAATCAGGATTAAGACTGATAGAATCGATGCCTAATTCCACTAAAAATTGAGCGAATTCGGGGTAATCACTGGGGGCTTGACCACAGATACCGATTTTGCGATTATGGGCTTTAGCGGTTTCAATGGCCATTTTCACCATGCGTTTAACTCCCTCATTCCGTTCATCAAAAAGATGGGCAACTAGGGCAGAATCCCGATCTAATCCTAAGGTTAATTGGGTCAAATCATTAGAACCGATCGAAAATCCGTCAAACACCTGAGCAAATTGGTCGGCAAGAATTACATTACTTGGTAACTCACACATCACATAAACTTGCAAACCATCAACCCCGCGTTCGAGACCATTTTTCGCCATTTCTTCGAGGACTCTCATCCCTTCTTCGGGGGTACGACAGAAAGGAATCATCGGAATCACATTAGTTAATCCCATTTCTTCCCGTACCATTTTCAGCGCCCGACATTCCAAAGCGAAAGCCTCGCGATAATTAGGATCAGTATAACGGGAAGCGCCGCGCCAACCGATCATCGGGTTTTCTTCCTTGGGTTCAAAGGGTTTGCCACCCAATAAATTAGCGTATTCATTGGATTTAAAATCGGACATCCGCACAATCACATCTTTGGGGTAGAATGCGGCTGCAATCATGGCAATTCCCCGGGCTAATTTATCGACGAAAAATTGGGGTTTATCCTGGTAGTGTTTGGTTAATTCGGCGATTTGGTCTTTTACGTCCCCTTCTTCCAATTCGTGGAATTTCAGCAAAGCGCTGGGGTGGGCCTGAATATGGTTAGCGATAATAAACTCTAGACGCGCTAAACCGACTCCTTGGGCAGGAATATCAGCAAAAGCGAAGGCTTTTTCGGGATTACCGATATTCATCAAGATTTTTGTCCGAGTTTCGGGCAAATTATCCAGGGGAGTTTCGCGAATTTCAAAGGGTAGCAATCCGAGGTAAACTTTCCCTTCATCCCCTTCCGCACAGCAAACGGTGACTTCCTGACCGGTTTTAATCGTTTCCGTGGCATTATTGCAACCCACGATCGCCGGAATACCCATTTCTCGTGCGATAATAGCGGCATGGCAAGTACGACCACCTTGATTAGTCACGATCGCGCTTGCTTGTTTCATAATCGGTTCCCAGTCGGGATCCGTGCGATTGGTGACGAGAACTTCTCCCGGTTTAAAGTTGTTGATTTTATCTACACTGAGGATGACTCTGGCTTTTCCTTGACCGATTGCCGCACCTACACTCCGTCCTACCGCTAAAACCTGACTTCTCTGCTTAATTTCGTAGGATTTAAGGATATTAGCGGCTTTTTGCGATTGTACGGTTTCTGGACGGGCCTGAACGATAAAGAGTTCTCCCGTGATCCCATCTTTTGCCCATTCGATGTCCATGGGGGTGTAGGTTCCGCGCACTTGCGAGTAATGTTCCTCGATTTCGGTCGTCCAACGGGCTAAAGTGAGGATTTCTTGGTCATTAATGCAGAATTGATCCTGTTCTAGCTTGTTAACTCGGATATTCTTGGTTAGACGCGATCCTCCATCATCGTAGATCATCTTGATGGCTTTACTGCCGAGGCGTTTGTCGAGGATGGGTTTGTAACCGTTTTTAAGAGTCGGTTTAAAAACCAGATATTCGTCGGGGTTAACAGCACCCTGCACGACATTTTCCCCTAAACCGTAGGCTGCCGTGATTAAAGCGGCATTTTTGAACCCTGTTTCCGTATCGATGGAAAACATCACCCCGGAGGTGGCTAGATCTGAACGCACCATTTTTTGGACACCGACGGAAAGGGCGACGGCAAAGTGATCGAAACCGTTATGATGACGGTAGGAAATAGCGCGATCGGTGAATAAAGAGGCAAAACATTTATGACAAGCTTCTAAAACTCCCCTCACCCCTTGCACATTGAGATAGGTTTCCTGTTGTCCGGCAAAACTCGCTTCTGGTAAATCTTCGGCAGTGGCACTGGAGCGAACGGCCACATCGATAGAATGATAGATATCATCGCCATAACGTTCACAGAGTCGGCGATAGGCAATAGCGATCGCATGACTTAAATCATCGGGGAAGGGTGTATTTAAGATTAATGTGCGTGCTTGTTTACCTTTTTCTTGCAGGTTCTGCACATCGTTTTCGTCTAAATCTTGGAAAATTTGTCTTAATTGTGCGTCTAGTCCGGCTTTTTCGACAAAGTGACGGTAAGCGTAAGCGGTGGTGGCGAATCCTGTGGGGACATTAATCCCTTTCGGGGTTAATTGTTGGATCATTTCGCCTAAGGAGGAGTTTTTGCCACCGACTAATCCTACATCTTTGCTGTCCACTTCTTCAAACCACAGAATTAATGCTTGTTCTCTAGAGGTTCTCGCAACATCTTGTAGTAGCATCATAAGTATTTTTACCTCTGTACTCTATACTTTCAGTTTAGCGACATACCATCTTCAAAAACCCTTGAGTTTGATATTTATTTACAAAACTCTTAATAGCAAACTCAGCCATGATCACCCTATCTCTAAAGGGTTTAATTGTCTAGGTACTTAACACAAAAATTAACAAACTAATCAGGAGTCTCAACAGTAACTTTCCTGAATGATAGCCTTAATTAGGGTCTGCTGAAAAAGTTTTTCGGTGGGGGTTGGGGGTTGGGGGTTGGGGGTTGGGGGATGGGTTTTACCGATTTTCAGGTGGTCAACTACCTAATTTTCAGGGAAAAAGTACCTGAATTTTCCCCCTGATCACTCCCAGTCCTGGTACTTTTTGATTGACAAAAAGTCTA
>SFBL01000205.1 GCA_007095785.1 Microcystis aeruginosa Ma_SC_T_19800800_S464 | reverse complement strand
ATTAACCTATTTGTGCCGTAAGTGTCTCCCTGTATAGATTTCAGCTACTTTTAGGCGTAGGCACTCTCATGTAATTTTATTTTAAGTTAATTATTTGCATAACAATTACCGAAGAGCCGTATTTGGTATTTTAGAACCTTTTTACAGTGGCTGTTCTACTTTTTTAATGTCTCCTGAGTCTTTTGTCCAGAAGCCTCAGCGTTGGCTAGAGGCGATCGCCCAATATCGTGGGACTCATACGGGGGCGCCTAATTTTGCTTACGAATTATGTGTTGAGAAAAGTCAATCGATTCGAGATGCTCATCTAGATTTAAGCAGTTGGCGAGTGGCGGTCAATGGGGCTGAACCGATTTATTATGAAACCTTAGAGAAATTTGTCACTGCCTTTGCGTCTTTAGGGGTAAGTTGGGAAACTTTAAGCCCAGGTTATGGACTGGCGGAAGCAACCCTAAAAATCTGTAGTGTGCCACAGGGTCAAGCTCCCCGTGTTCTCGCACTGCAAAGATTGGGGTTAGAACAAAAACGGGTGGTTGAACTTCCTTCATCGAGTCATGAGGAGGCAAATAAAGTCATAGGTTGTGGTCGTCCAATTTTAGGCTGTCAAATTGTTATTGTTGATCCAGAAACTCATATCCCTTGTCCCCCTGATGGCATTGGTGAAATTTGGGTGTCCGGTGCGAGTATTGCTCAAGGCTATTGGCAACGTTCTGAAACCAGTTTTGCAACCTTTCAAGCCTATTTAGAGACGAGGAATGAGGGTCCCTATCTACGAACGGGTGATTTAGGTTTCCTAAAAGACGGTGAACTTTTTGTGATGGGACGATTAAAGGATTTGATTATTATTCGTGGTCGTAATCATTATCCTCAAGATTTAGAGTTGACGGCGCAAAATAGTCATCCTGCTCTCAGACTAGGCTTTGCGGCCGCCTTTGCCGTCACAGTTAATCATCAAGAACAATTAGTATTAACCTTAGAGGTCAAGCGTCAATTTGTTCGCAAGCTTAATACAGAGGAGGTGGTTGAAGCGGTTCGTAGAGCGATTGCAGAGCATCATGAAATAGAAGTTTATGCCGTAGTTTTACTCAAAACGGGTTCAATTCCCAAAACGTCTAGTGGAAAAATTCAACGTTATGCTTGTCGGTCAGGATTTGAACAGTCTAGTTTAACCGTCATTGGTCAATGGCAAGCTCCCATCTTAACCGAAGAAACTGGGAAAGAAACTGGAGAGGAATTTTCTTCGGTTGGTTCATCGGTTTTGTCTGTGGAAGCCATTCGTCAATGGTTAGTAAATTGGTTGAGTGAAAAACGACAGTTAACCCTTAAAGAAATTAATATCCAAGAATCTTTTAGTAATTATGGCTTAAATTCCCTACAAATGGTTAATTTAGCGGCAGATTTAGGGAAATTGCTCGATAAAAACGTTTCTCCCACCTTACTTTGGGACTATCCGAGCATCAGCGAATTAGCGGATTATTTAGGGGAAAAAACAGGGACTTCTCCTGTTCAATCCCAAACCTCTCAGTCTGAGCCGTCTGATTCAGCGATCATTGAGGATGCTATTGCCATCATCGGTTTAGGTTGCCGTTTTCCCAATGCTAATAACATTAATTCTTTCTGGTATCTTTTATCTCAAGGTATTGATGCCATTCGTCGCTTACCTTCAGAAAGAAGCGAAAGTTTGCATCGTACGATGCCTGATCATCATCCTGCTTTATGGGGCGGATTTTTAGATCTAGTTGATCAATTTGACTCGTCGTTCTTTGGCATTGCTCCTCGCGAAGCTGCTCGCATGGATCCTCAACAAAGATTACTTCTAGAAGTGGCATGGGAAGCCTTTGAAAATGCTGGGGTTGTCCCAGATCAGTTAGCGGGTAGTCGTACAGGCGTATTTGTCGGGCTGAGTACGAATGATCATTCTCATATCCTATTACGGAATCCTGAAAACCTTGATGCCTATGTGGGAACCGGTAGTGCCAATAGTATGGTTGCCAATCGGTTATCCTATCTGTTGGATTTACGTGGACCGAGTATGACTGTAGATACGGCCTGTTCCTCCTCTCTGGTAGCAGTTCACATGGCTTGTCAAAATCTCAAAAACCATGAATCCGATTTAGCCTTAGCGGCTGGCATTAACTTGATCTTAACCCCTGATTTAACATTAGCGTTATCTCAAGCTCAAATGATGTCCCCAGAAGGACGTTGTAAGACTTTTGATGCCGATGCTGATGGTTATGTTCGAGGAGAAGGTTGCGGTGTGGTTGTCCTCAAACGTTTAAAAGATGCTATGGACGATGGAGATGCTATTTATGCAGTGATTCGGGGGTCAGCGATCAATCAAGATGGTCGCAGTAATGGCATTACTGCGCCGAATGGACTGGCTCAACAATCGATAATTCGTGAAGCTTTGGCCAAAGCACAAATTAAACCCGAACAAATTAGTTACATAGAAGCTCACGGGACGGGAACGCCTCTGGGTGATCCGATTGAAGTGGATGCGCTCAAGGCGGTTTTTGATAGCAATCGCCCTGTAAATCATCCTTATTGGGTGGGTTCAGTCAAAACGAATATTGGGCATCTAGAAGCAGCAGCTGGAATTGCTGGTTTAATTAAAGTGGCTTTATGCCTACATCATCGAGAAATTCCAGCGCATCTTCATTTAAAACAGGTAAATCCTCATATTTCTTTAGACAATACCTCTTTAGAATTTGTTAAAACCCATCAACCTTGGGTGACGAACACCGATAGTCTCTATGCAGGGGTCAGTTCTTTTGGTTTTGGGGGAACAAACTGTCATGTCGTTTTACAAGAAGCCCCACAATTGTCAGTTACTTCTGATGTAAAAGCTGATCTGCCTTTATTATTCACCTTATCAGCGAAAAATGAAAGTAGTTTACAGGCTTTAGTTGCTCATTATACTCAATGGCTAACTGAGCATCCTAATAATTCTTTGGCAAATTTGTGCTTCACCACAAATACAGGTCGTTCCCACTTTTCCCATCGTTTAGCGGTGGTAGCGAAGACTCAAGAAGAATTAAAGATCAAACTTCAGAGATTGAACTTGGGTGAATTTTCTAAAGGAGTTACTAAAAATGTCTTTAATGAGCGAAATGTCACAAAAATCGCCTTTTTATTTACAGGTCAAGGTTCACAGTATGTCGGTATGGGGCAACAATTATGGGAAACTGAACCGATTTTTCAAGAAGCTTTCCGTCAATGTGAAGCCTTATTCCGCCCTTATTTGTCTGAGTCTTTGTTATCTGTTATTTACCCTCAAGAGCCAGGATCAGCACTCATTAATCAAACACAATACACTCAGGCGGCTCTTTTTAGTTTTGAGTATGCACTGGCCAGGCTCTGGCAAGCTTGGGGGATTCAACCAACAGCAGTCATCGGTCATAGTTTAGGGGAATATGTCGCGGCTTGCATTGCTAATGTATTTAGCTTAGAAGATGCGGTTAAATTAGTGGCAAAACGGGGTCAATTAATCCAGCATCTGCCTGCTAATGGGACCATGGCTATGGTGGCTCTTCCTGCTGATAGCGTTGTGCCTTACTTGGACTCTTATCAACAGAAAGTCGTGATTGCTACCCGTAACAGTCCTCAAAATACGGTAATTTCGGGAGAAAGTATAGCCGTTAACCAAATTGTTGAAATGCTAAGACTTCAAGGAATTGCTACTAAAATCCTTTCTGTTTCTCATGCGTTTCATTCTCCTTTAATGGTTTCTATCATTGAGGAATTTGCAGAAACGGTTAAGCAAGTTACTTTCAACGTCCCTCAGATATCCTTAATTTCTAACTATACGGGTCGAGTCGCTTATTCTGAAGAAATTTGCCAAGCAGATTATTGGTGTAATCATCTACTCCATACAGTTGATTTTCAAGGTGGACTACAATCTTTAGTCAAGTTAGGAGTTAACGTTTGCCTAGAAATTGGTCCCAAACCGACCTTAGTAAGCATGGGTAAACAGTGTGGTTTCAAAGATGTCATCTGGTTAGATTCGGTTAAGTTAGGTGAAGAAAATTGGCAAACTTTAATCAACACTTTAGCTATCTTATACACTGAAGGTTGTCGAGTGAATTGGGCGAATCTGTATTGTGATGCTACTTATCAAAAGTTGCATCTGCCGACTTATGCTTTTAACCGTAAACATTACCCAATCCTAACTGTAAATCATCATGCTAATAAAGAAAAAGACGAATCTTCAATCTTACCTGTTGTTCAACCGGAAGAAGCTAAGATTTTAAATTCTCCTTCGAGTCAATTGTTGGAAGTTCTTACTCAACAGGCTGAAGCGTTAATTGTACAAAGCAAAATCTTACTAAGTCGTTAGACTGACCTTAATTTATCGACTTCTTGCCAGATTCCGACATTTAGTAATCCTAAAAACAATGGATATTTGTTGTCTCAACTATTGAGATCAAGTTTCTGGTTGATAGGTCTAATACGGCGGTTTCTCTATCCATCTGGCACAGACAACTCCTTATTAGATCAGCCTTTCCACTTAGAAGATGTACCAGACTGAGCCTGAATCCGCCGTAATCCCTATCCGAAAGTAATCTTGACTTTTGATTTTTAAGAGGTTTCACGATATGTCGTTTAATTCTCCTTCTTTGTCTTCTTCTGATTCACTTTCCGGTCTGCCACCGAAGATTTTAGAATTGTTGAGCAAGCAAGCTGAAGCCATAGCCCTTCAAAGCAAAGTTTTACTCAAACAACATCAACAATTAACCTGTGCAAATGACCCATCCTTTCCTTTATCATCGCCAAGACAAGGCTTACAGACTTCTCCAATTTATCAAGATAATTCTCCATCGGGATTGTCTGCTACTGCTCAATTTCAAAGTCCTGAAGAAATTCGGTTAATTTTATGGCAAATTATTGCTAAAGTTAGCGGGTTCCCTCAAGAAGAAATTCAGTTACATCATCATCTTGTTGAGAATCTAGGACTTGATTCTTGGATGTTAGCGCAACTTTTACACCATCTCAAAAACACCTTTTGTCTTGCGTCTAATATGCCTATTCAACCCACTATGAAGGTAGAACAAGTTTTAGAACAACTGCTGTCACTTAATAATATTAATCCAACAGTTTCTCTCCCTACTCCTACGCCTATTCCTTTATCTTCTCTAAAAAGTTCTGTTTCTCCTCAAGAGCGTCATCAAACTATTGAAACTTCTCCTGCTTATTTAGCTTTACAAGAAAGAGAACATTTAATTAGTTCATATACTCAATTAAACCCTTATTTTCGCACTCATGAAGGCGTAAATAGTAATAGGGTTATTATTGAGGGTCGAGAACTGATTAATTATTCGAGTTATAATTATGTGGGAATGTCTGGTGATCCTCAAGTGAATGAAGCAGCTAAACAAGCCATTGAACATTATGGAACTTCCGTTTGTGCCAGTCGAATTATTGGTGGTCAAATTCCTTTACATCAAGAATTAGAAAGTAAAATTGCTGAATTTATTGGGGTAGAAGATTCAGTGGTTTATGTGTCAGGCCACGGAACTAATGTTTCTACTATTGGCCATCTATTTGGAGAAGGCGATTTAATTCTTCATGATGCTTTAAGTCATAATAGTGTCATTGTTGGCTGTATTTTATCGGGCGCACAAAGACAGGCTTTTCCTCATAATGATTGGCAAGCTTTGGAAAATACTCTCAAAACTTTACGCCCTTACTATAACAAAGTGTTAATCGTGATTGAAGGGGTTTATAGTATGGATGGAGACATTCCAGATTTAGCGAAATTTGTTGAGGTTTCTAAGGCCAATAATGCTTATTTAATGGTGGATGAAGCCCATTCTTTAGGGGTGTTAGGCAAACGAGGCAAAGGAATTACTGAATATTGTAATGTTGATCCCAATGAAGTAGATTTTTTGATGGGAACATTAAGTAAAACCCTAGCCAGTTGTGGCGGTTATATTGCCGGCCGTCAAAACCTTATAGATTTTCTCCGAAAAACATCCCCTGGGTTTATTTTTAGTGTAGGAATTCCAGCCGCTAATGCTGCTGCTTCTTTAGAGGCGATTAAGCTTCTTGAAGTTGAACCTGAAAGGGTCAAAAAACTACAAGATAATTCAAACTTGTTTCTCACTTTAGCCAAAGAAAAGGGATTAAATACTGGAAACAGTGCTAACTCTGCTGTAGTGCCAATTATTGTAGGAGAATCTTCGGTATGTTTAAAACTGTCAGAAGCCCTCTTTAAAAGAGGAATTAATGTGGACGCTATTTTGTATCCCGCCGTCGAAAAAAATGGGGCGAGAATGCGCTTTTTTATTACTAGCGAACATAGCCAAGAACAAATTTCTTATACTGTGAATACTTTAGCAGAAGAAATTCACAATTAGCTCTAAAATGAAGGTACAAATTCTACTACTTTGTTTCTTAACATTAAGGAGAAATTTAGATGATTCCCCAACAGTGGTATCCTATTTGTAAGTCGGAAGAAATTCAAGGCAAAAAACCGCACGCCTTACACCGTTTTACAAAAATTGGGTCGGTTCTAGAACCTTATGAAGTTACCCTCAAAAATGACTGTATTAGGACCGAGGGAAAATTAAGAAAATCCTCTAATCAAGAGTCTAATTTTAGCTTCAAGTTAAAGATGAGATTCCCTAATCTCACTTGGATTCAGTTGTTACCCAAAATTTATTTTATTGTGGTAGCAACTCCTATAGATAAACAAAATAGTTGGGTAATAATTCGTTATTATCAAGACTATATTTGCGATCCTTTTTTGGGTT
Source organism: Microcystis aeruginosa Ma_SC_T_19800800_S464 (assembly GCA_007095785.1). GTDB lineage: Bacteria > Cyanobacteriota > Cyanobacteriia > Cyanobacteriales > Microcystaceae > Microcystis > Microcystis aeruginosa_E. Next base: position 20,841 of record SFBL01000205.1, on the reverse strand, counting down.
ATTTATTTGCTTTATTGCTAGTTACATTTGAAGTGCAAATAGCTCAAAAACAACAAGACATACCCATTCTAAAATCCATTACACCGCAACAACCCGATCCTCATACCTATCATTGGGTTGCCGCCGATCAAGCGATAGTCTATTACTATCAATTAAAGGCAAAATTATCGAATAAAAGCAAAATTATCGAAGGAGATGACAAATAATGTCTAGCAGTCTTCCCTTTTCCACTTTAGTTGAACTACTCCGTTGTCGGGCCTCTCAACAGCCGCATCAAATGGCTTATACTTTTCTCCCCGATAATCATCAAGCTCCTGATACTCTTACCTATGATAAGTTAGATCAAGAAAGTCAAGCGATCGCTTCTAAGTTGCAAATGTGGCAAGCAACAGGCGAAAGGGCTTTATTAATCTATCCTCCCGGTTTAGATTTTCTTTCTGCTTTTTGGGGGTGTTTGTATGCAGGCGTTATTGCCATCCCAGCCCCTCCACCTGATCCCCTTCGGCTAAAACGAACCCTACCTCGACTCAAAGCAATTATTCAAGATTCTCAAGCGACTATAATCTTAACAACCAGTCATATTTACTCTCATTTAAAGTCACAACTGACTGAGTTATCAGACTTACAATGGTTAGCCAGTGATCAAATTGCTAAAGCTAAGTCAACTGATTGGCAAATGCCTTCTTTCAAAGGAGATGATCTAGCTTATTTACAATACACTTCTGGTTCAACTTCTACGCCCAAGGGAGTCATGATTAGTCATCAAAATGTTCTCCATCACTCTCAATATATTCAACAAGCATGGGGATATACTTCAGAAAGTATTGCTGTGACTTGGATGCCTTATTTTCATGATTACGGATTAATTGATGGTTTAATTCAACCCCTTTACACAGGAATCCCTTGTTATATTCTGTCTCCTCTAGGCTTTATCAAACGTCCTTTAAGATGGTTAGAAACTATTTCTCGTTACAAAGCAACCCACACCCAAGGTCCCAATTTTGCTTATGAATATTGTCTTCATAATATTACAGAAGAAAAAAAACACAACTTGGATTTAAGTTTTCTAAAAACAGCTAGTAATGGTGCAGAATCTATTCGACCCGAAACGGTGGAGAAATTTATTAAAACTTTTGAATCTTGTGGATTTCGATCTGAGGCTTTTTATCCTGCTTATGGATTAGCAGAAGCAACTCTTTTAGTCACCACTAAACCCCATGGTACACAACCCCGAATTAAGGAAATTATTGACCCAGAAGATTCGACGAAAAAAAACCGTAGAATAGTGAGTTGTGGCCTGCCCGTTGGTGAGATGAATGTGATTATTGTTAATCCAGATACCTTGTCGCTCTGTTCTGCTTCAGAGATGGGAGAGATTTGGATTAATGATCCAAGTGTAGGCCAAGGTTACTGGCAAAATTTAGAAGCAACAGGAATGACTTTTAAAGCCTATCTTAAAGAGACTGAACAAGGTCCTTTTTTACGCACAGGAGACTTAGGATTTATCGAAAAGGGCGAACTTTTTGTGACTGGTCGTTTAAAAGATTTAATTATTATTGGTGGTGTGAATCATTATCCGCAAGACATCGAATGGACAGTAGAAAAAAGCCATTCAGCCATTCGTTTAAACAACTGTGCTGCGTTTTCCATTGATGAGAATGGATTAGAAAAATTAGTAATTCTAGCAGAAGTAGAACGCCGGACTTCGGATTTTCCCACAGTAGTGGAGGCGATTCGTCAAGCTGTCGATGACCATCATGAGCTAGAAGTGGCTGCGATTTCTCTTCTCAAACGAGGATCGATTCTCAAAACATCAAGTGGTAAAATACAGCGTCAGGGCTGCCGTCAAGCTTTTTTGGAAAAATCTCTTGATAGGGTTTTTGAATGGAACAAAAATCAAGAAATTCAAGCTTTAAACCAGCGTTTTGCTTCGGTTTCTGCAACAGAAATAAAAGCTTGGTTAATAGCCTATCTGTCCAAAGAGTTAGAAATTAATCCGCAAGAGATTCACCAAAAAATTTCTTTTATTGATTCGGGTCTTAGTTCTTCCGAAATTTTGTTCTTGTCTGCTGATTTAGAAACTTGGTTGGGTTATCCAGTTTCCCCCACAGTCATTTTTGATTGTGAGACGATTGAAGGTCTTAGTATTTATTTGAGTCGTTATCAAACTGTTCCTAGTTAGCCCTTTATCTCTATCTTGTCGAAATTGTTGAACTTAACTGTATTTATCCTGTCTATTTAGGAGTTTTCCCATGAAATTAGAATCAGTAAAAGTGGTACTTCCCTCACGCAAAGTTAGTAATGAGGACATTATTGAATTAATTGGCAAACATAGTATAGCTACTTTTGAAGGTAATCTTGATAAAACTCTAGATAATATTTTGTTTTATCTAAAATATTCGGGTTCTCAAAATCGTAATTGGTTAGGTGATGGTGAAACACCAATTGGATTACTGACTCAAGCAGTTAATCAAGCATTAGCGGAAGCTAATTGTGATAACTCAGACATTGACTTGTTAATTTACACTGGAATTGATCGAGGCTTTATTGAACCGGGGGGGTCTTATATGGTTGCCCATTCATTAGGAATGAAAGAAGTTCATTGCTTTGATATTCTAGATGCTTGTATGAGTTGGACTCGTGCTATCTACATTATTTATACTTTACTACAAACTGGGGCTTATAAACGGGCATTAGTCGTTAATTCAGAATTTAACTTACGAGATGATGGCTATGTTTATCCAAAGGTTTTTAGCTTAACAAATGAGGAGCAAATTAACTGGTCTTTTCCAGGTTATACTTTGGGGGAAGCAGCGACGGCTACGGTTATTTCTTATGATCCCAATAATCCTTGGGAATTTAATTTTCGTTCCCGTACCGATTTAGCTGATTTGTGTACTGTTCCTTTAGAGAGTTACCAGAAATATTATTCTTCTAATTCGCCCAAAGTTGGTCTAGATGGATTCAATCGCTTCACGTCTTTTGGTAATGATTTGCATCTTAATGCATCACAAGAATTAAAAGTTGTTTTAGAACAACTCAAAACCCCTCTAGATGAAGTTAAGATTGTTTTTCCTCATGCATCTTCTAAAAAAGCTTGGGATGATGTAGCTGAAATTTGTGGTATTAAACATTTAATGTGGCATATCTATCCCACTTGTGGCAATTTAGTTTCTGCTTCAGTCCCAGGGGGGATGGCTACCGCTATTCAGCAAGGCAAAGTTCAACGAGGTGATCGCATTGTTGGCTGGGTGGGAAGTGCCGGAATGTCATTTTGTTCTTATTCATTTATCTACTAATTATCTGAACGAATTAAGTTAAATTTCCATTTCTCTCTTTCAAATTAACGTCATTTCTAACAGGAGTTATTTCTGATGAATTTTCTCGATATCCAAGAATTAATCATTGCCGGCTGGAAAACACAAACCCTTTTCTCCGCTTTAGAATTAGGGATTTTTGAACAATTATCCCAACAAGCAAAAACGGTGGAAGAACTGGCTCAAGACTGTCAATTTTCTCCCGCAAGCGGCAAAAAACTTCTTACTGCCTGTGTTGCTTTAGGACTCCTCACTAAAAAGGATAACACTTACCAAAATAGTCCTATAGCTCAAGAATTATTAGTCTCAGGAAATCCTATTTATCTAGGGGATGTTGCTTTGCATATCCGAGATATTCTTCCTCTGTGGAATAAACTGACGGATGCTGTTAAAGAAAATAGTAATCGTTGGCAACAAGTAACGGGCTCTGAAGCAGGACATTTTTCTAGTTTGTATCAAGATCCGAATCAGTTAGAGCATTTCCTAAAAACGATGAATTTGTATAATCAAGAAACGGCTGCTGCTGTCGCTCTCAACTTTGATTTTTCTCCCTATAACCATTTGCTAGATATTGGGGGTTCTACAGGGGTTTTTGGTCAAACAATTGTTTCTAAGTTTCCTAATTTAAAAGTCACCGTTTTTGACTTGCCCGAAGTCTGCAAAATAACAGATCAGTACATCAAAGAGGAGTACCATTTAGAAGGAAAAATGTCAACTTGTGCAGGAAATTTCTTAAGTGATCAGCCTTTGCCAAAAGGATTTGATATTATTTATCTCGGTTGGGTTCTTCATGATTGGCCTCATCATATCCAATTAGATATTCTTGAAAAATGTTATCAGGCTTTACCAAAAGGTGGTGTTCTTTTGGCAACAGAGGCATTAATTAATCAAGAAGAAACGGGTCCATTATTAACGACTTTACTCTCATTAGATATGTTAGTTTCAACTGATGGAGGAGGTGAAAGTACAGAAGAAGAATATAAAGAACGTTTTAGTAAAGTTGGTTTTAAGTCGGTAGATATTGTCTCTTTACCAACTATGCGAGATTTAATTGTTGGGGTCAAAAAGTAAGGCACAATAGAATTAAAGATTGGGTAGGCTCTGCCTACCTTTAACGAGAGGAATCAACAATTCAAACAATGGAACTATGAAAACATCTCCTTCGTTATCCTTAAGATTTCAATCAGAAATTAATAGAGCGGTTTCCTTAGCCAGTTTATCGCCTTCTTCTCATAACTGTCAGCCTTGGGAAATTATTCAAGTAATCCAAAAAGATTCACAATTGATTTTAGAGAGTTTTCTTCAAGAAAATACGGCAGCAGTTCTTCCTAATGGTAACAATAATATTTATCTAATTCTAGCTTTGAATCAAGAAAAATGTCTTTGTAGTTTAGAAAGTCACAATCTAGAAATGTTACTAAGTTGTGGTGCATTTTTAGAAAGTTTAGTGATCGCTTTAGCCTCACAATCTCTTTCAGGAACAACGATTTGGCATAATTCCGAGATAACTCAAAACCCTTTACCCAAATCTCTCAAAATTCCTAGTTATTGGATTCCCTTGACTGTGTTAACTATTCAATTTGAACCTGATGTTTTAACACCGAACATCGAAGAACTAATTCAACAATTTAGCAAACGAATTACTCATCGTAGTCCTTATGATAGTAATTTACCAAAAGTTGTGCTAGATGAGTCCCTCTTTGACTTAAAAAGTTATGCTTACCCTAACACTTTTTCTGAGATTGAAATAACGGTTATTAAAGAAAGAGAAGTGATAGACTCAATGGCTAAATTTGTCAGTCATTATGGGGAGATTGAGTTTACAAAAGCTGAGGTTTGGAGAGAAACGTATCAATTTATACACTTTGCCAAGCAAGAACAACATGAATATGGATTTCCGATTGAGCAACTATTAGAAAAAGGCTCTCAAAGTTATGGTTTTTTGTTAAAAATTTTACTGAACCCTTACTGTATGAATTGGCTAAAGTATTTAAGATTACCTCATCTTTTAGCTTCTGAAATGGGAAAACTTGTCAAAGCATCCCCTCTCTTGATTTATCTTAATTTTAAAACCGAGTATCCTTCTTTAAAAATGCAGTTAGAAGGAGGTGCACTTTGGTTGAACTTTTGTTTAAATGCGACTAAAATGGGATTAGCTATTCACCCCGTTAGCGTTATTTTACAACATCCACATCTACGTCAGCTATTTCAAAAAAGCTATCATTTACCCCAAGGACGGGGCTTTTTCTTCTGTCGTTTGGGGCAACCAATGCAAACTTTTTCTCCTGTTTTAAAACGGAAAAACCTGAGTCAAGAAATGTTGACCATTTAGCTAATTATTACTCTTGTCATCTTTTTTTACATTCCTTTAGGAGATCATCCATGACCACCCATATTTTAGAATTAGGTACAATTTCTAAAACACAAAATTCCTTAATTGGGGGAAAAGCCAAAAATCTTAATCAGATGATAAAAGCAGGATTTCCGATTCCCAAAGGATTTGTCATTACTTGTGATAGTTACCATCAATTTTTGGAAAGTGGTCAACTTGTAGGATTAATTCAAGAAAACATTAATCAGACTGATCGAAATGCTTTGCAGTCTCAGTTTAAAACGATTGAAAACGCCATTCATAACTCAGCTATTCCTCTAGAACTACTCACAGAAATTAATCAAGAATATCAAAAACTAAATTGTGAATCAGTCGCCGTTCGATCTTCTGCTATTAGTGAGGATTCTGATCAATATTCTTTTGCAGGACAATTTGAAACTTATCTGAATATTACTAACGAAGAAGAATTACATAAAGCAATTATTAAATGTTGGAGTTCATTGTGGTCAAATCGAGCCTTAGTCTATCGAAGTTTAAATCAAAAAATAAGTAAATCAGAACCCATTGCTGTGGTGGTTCAGCAAATGGTCAACTCTCATATTTCTGGTGTTATTTTTACTCGAAACCCAGTCAGTAATCAACCTAATCAGTTTTTAATTGAAGCCAGTTGGGGTCTAGGTGAAGCCATTGTCTCTGGGAAAACCATGACAGACTCCTTTATCTTTGATGTAGCGTCTCAATCAATTAGTGATCAGACAATTAACTATAAACTAAATATGTGTGTTTTTGATGCTGATCAAGGAGTTGCCACTGTTAAAGTTCCAGAAGAAAAACGCAGTCTAAGAACGCTTTCGGAGGAACAAATCGTTGAATTAGCCCAACTAGCCCAACAAATTCGAGATTTCTATCAAGCTGAACAAGATATTGAATGGGCGTTTGATGGAGAAAAATTTTATATTTTGCAAAGTCGTCCTATCACTACCTTAGAATCCAGTCAAGCTGTCAAAGAAGAACAGAAATATCTTAATTCTCAAGCTTTATATACTTGTTTAGATATAGGTGAATCTTTTACTGGCACTTTTACTCCTTTGGGAGAATCTTTTGCAAGATATTATGTTCACAATACTCATCAAGGAATTTTAAAAGCGTTAGGAATACGGGATATTGGTAATCCTAAAAAATATGGTTTTTTTCTCTTTGGTCGAGCTTATTTAGATGTTTCTTACTTTGCCTATTTATATGCTCAATGTTTTCTCTTTAGAGATCAAAGTAAGTTTTTAAAGCGGTTTGCCAGTGAGGAAGTTAATATTGAAGCTTATAAAAATCCCCATGGATTAGGTTTAAAAGGATGGAACTATTTTCGCTCAAACTGTTTTTATCTTAAGACCTTAATCAGTGATTTATTGACTTATGGGAACAAATCAAAAAAATGGCTAAAAAATCGTCCCGTTATTTATGAAAATTTCATGAATTTAGATTTAGCTAATTTATCACTTTATGACTTGGGAGAAAATCTAAGAGAGGCCTATCAATATTATCACGATAGTTGTGTTTTATATGGTACTCCTTATATTGGGGCTTTTGCCTTTTACGATGTCTTAAAAGAGATTTCTGAAAAGTGGTTTTCTCAAGAAGATGAATCGATTCCTGAGTTAATTAAAGCAGGAGCTTCTGAATTACGCACAACAGAGATGATTGAATCTATTGAAGATTTGGCCTTAGAAGCGCGAAAATCTCCCGCTCTAAAACAATTAATTCTCAAAGATTCTCCCACCAATATTGTTGAAATAATCAAACAAAAACCAGAAGCGGAAACTTTTTACAGAAAATACAAGCTTTTACTGCAAGAACATGGAGTAAGAGCGCATCAAGAAATGGAATTGACACATCCTCGATGGTTGGATGATCCTACCTATATTTTTACAACACTTAAAACCTATTTACAACAGGATGATTATGAAATTCTCACCACAAGAGCTAACCGTAATCATCAACGGATTGTTCTAGCCAAGCAAACCTTAAAAAAACTGCCTTGGTGGCAACGTAAAATTTATCAGTTTCTCATGGATTCTTATCTCAAATTAAGTCAGCTAAGAGAAGAAATGAGAATGTGTTTTATTCAAGGAATTTGGATGAATCGGGTCATTGTCATGGAAGTTGCTCGTCGCTTAGTGGCCAATCATATTCTTCAAACCTTAGATGAAGTTGCTTTTATTACTTATGAGGATATTTTGCTTTATGTTTCTGGGCAAGAATTTGCTGAAAATTTATTTTCACGCCAGAAAATTGCGCAAAATCGTCGCCGTCATCTAATCAATCAGCAAATTCCCACTCCTCCCTTAACCTTTATTGGTTATTGGGATCCAGCGACTCACCTCAATCAGAAACTGGATCATCATTGTCTTGTTGGTGTTGGTAGTAGTCCGGGGCGAGTAGTCGGGAAGGCTCGTATTATTCTCAATTTAGAAGAACAAATGGATGAATTTGAACCAGGGGAAATCCTGATCACCTGTTTTACCGACACAGCGTGGACACCTCTTTTTAACCTAGCCACCGCCGTTGTTGTAGATATTGGCTCACTCCTTTCTCATAGTTCTATTGTCGCTAGGGAATTAGGAATTCCAGCCGTTGTTAACACAAAGGTTGCTACTCAGGTAATTCGGACAGGAGATACATTAGTGGTTGATGGAAATGAAGGAAAAGTTTATCTTCAATCTCAATCTCATCCGTAATTAGAGGATTGTCTGAGGTAGATACTATAAACCCAGTGATGCCATTCAGTATTTGAACTCTCTATTCTATTATTTTTGTAACAGTAGGACTTAAAAGTATGCTCGGATTTCGTTTTTTGAATTTCCTGATCTTCACCCTTGTTTATGGTGTTTCCTATCTATACCAAACTTGGGGCAAAACCCCTAATGAAAAAAAAGAGTTACAAGGTCAAATTTTATCAGACTATTTAATTAGTATGGGGCCTATCTATATTAAAATAGGGCAAATTTTAGCGACTCGCTCAGATTTAATTTCTGATACCATTGCTGAAAAACTCCGTCGCTTGCAAGATAATGTTCCCAGTATGAATGAAGCGGATACAAAAAAGATTATTGAGCGAGGTTTAAAACAGCCGTTTGAAACCGTTTTTCAAGACTTTTCTTTTAGACCAGTGGCCAGTGCTTCAATTGCCCAAGTTCATCAAGCAGAATTAAAAACAGGAAAAAAGGTGGCTGTTAAAATTGTCAAAAAAAACGTCCGCCGAGACCTACAAGAAAATCTTAAAGTAATGGGTTTTGTTGTTAAAATTGTAGATCGTTTGATTCCGTCCGTTAAATCTCTCAATTTACCCATTCGTTTTCGAGAATTATCTCGATTATTAATTGCTCAAACCGATTTTATTCAAGAAGCTGAAAAACAATCCCGAATTTACCTTAATTTCAAAAATCATCCCTATGTCAAAGTTCCCTTATTAGTTTCTGAATTGTGTACTAATGATTTGCTAGTAATGGAGTTTATCGAGGGAATTCCGGGTAAAGAATCTTATCGCTGTCACCTTTCCCCTCAACAACTCGCTCGCCGTTTCCAAGAAACCATTTATACTATGTTATATTTAGATGGGATTTGTCATGGTGATCCCCATCCAGGGAATATCTTCTTTACTGAAGATGGTCAAATTACTTTAGTTGATTTTGGTATTACGGTAGAATTAAGCGAAGATGAAAAATGGGGATTATCTTCTTTTTATTACGCCTGTACTCGTAAAGAATGGGAGTTAGCTGTTGAACGATTTACCCAACATTTTGTCATCAAAAAAGAGCAGGTTTTTGAGCGTTGGTCTGATTACCATAAAGAAATCGAAGCCGTTTTAAGAAAACATTTTAATGATCAAACAGAACGATGGTCAACGATTAGTTATTTTCAAGATGTAAATCAAGTTTTAAAGCGATATCAAGCTGAATATACGACAAACTTTACGAAAGTTGAATTAGTTTTTCTTTCTTGTGAAGGATTTGCTAGTCAAATTGACCCAGAAATTGATATTTGGGCGAATGCTCAAAAATTCACAGATCGCTATTCTCCTTACATGAATCCTAATGTTAAACATAACTTTGATATTTATTTTGCTGAGGCTAATCCTCAAGCCTTAGCTTTACGAGATCGGGCAAAAAATGCTCTAGTTGCTCCCACTCACTTAGACCGTTATTTCTTCCCTAGCACTTATCCTTTATTTGTTAAAGAAGCAAAGGGGTCTCATTTAATTGATGTTGATGGTAAAAAATATGTTGATCTCGCTTGTGGATATGGCCCTCATATTTTGGGTTACAGTCATCCCGTGATTAATCAAAGTTTAACGGAAGCCATTCTTAACGGGGGTGTAAATGCGATGGGAACACTCCCCGAAATTGAATTAGCAGAGGCTATTGTTGAAGCCCTACCCGGTGCAGAAAAGGCGATATTTTCCAATTCAGGCACAGAATCAATTTTGCAAGCGATTCGATTATGTCGAGCTTATCGTCATCGGGATCGAGTGGCTAAATTTGAAGGTCATTATCATGGATTTTCTGATCAAGGCATGGTGAGTTCTTGGTTTCGCTTTACAGGAAACAAAGAAGCCCCTGAACCCATTAAGGGAACCTTAGGCAGTCATTCAGAAATCGTCAAAAATACCTTGGTTTTACAATATGCCCATCAAGCGAGTTTACAAAGATTGCGAGAACAAGCAGACAGTCTCGCTTGTGTGATCTGTGAACCCATGCCAACGGCACTTGCTGATTACGATCTAGAATTTTTAACGAAACTCCGAGAGATTTGTGACCAATTTGATTTACCATTAATCTTTGATGAAGTAGTCTCAGGTTTTCGAGTTACTTATGGAGGAGTACAAAATTTAACAGGAATTGTTCCTGATTTAACTTGTTTGGGGAAAATCATTGGTGGAGGATTGCCGGGAGGATGTGTTTCTGGAAAAGAACGACTGATTAATATTGCCAAAAGTTCGGAAGATCCCTTTCGCGATTATGAAAGTAAAGTGTTTGTAGGAGGAACAATGAGCGGGAATTCGTTGACCTGTACGGCTGGTTTAGCTGCATTAAGTTATTTAAAATTACATCCTGAAATCTATACTCGTTTAGCGGAACAAACCGAGTGGTTAGCTCACCAACTAAAAACCATTGCAGAGGCTCATCAAGTTCCTTTTCAAGTGAAAGCCAATCGTTCTATTTTTTCTCTAACTTTTAGCTATAAAAAAGCTCAATTTTATCGAGAAAAACAAGCAGGAAGCAATTTTAAAGCGAATTTAGCTCTTGCTTATTATATGCGAAAGTATGGGGTTTATATGCCAGAACTTCATACTTTAATGTTGAATGATGCCCATTCTCAAGAAGACTTAGAAACGGTTATTCAAGCCTTTGATAACAGTCTTTATGAAATGGTTAAAGATGGCTTTTTTGTTCTCTAGAATCATCCAGGTTACTTGTTTTATTTATTAATTTTAGCAGGAATTTCCAGAATGAATACACTCAATAGTAATCTGAAAAAGCCCAGAAAAGGACTATTAGGAAGTTGGGATATGGTGGTCGGTCCCGGCATGTCTTTTCAAGAAACATGGATTTGTCTTATTCCGACCCTTTTAGCCACTGTCTTGATTCCTATTTATGCCATAATTAATCATTTTGGCTGGAATATTTGGCAATTATTAATCATGGCTTTTCTGGCCTTTGATTTGGTAGGAGGAGCTATTGTTAATGTCTCAGAGACTACAAAGTGTTGGCATCATTCTCCTCAACACAATTGGCGTTATCACTATGGATTTATTGCGATTCATCTGCATCCTTTTTTGGTGGCATGGCTTTATGGAGGAAGTTGGCCAGAAGCCACCATCGCTTATGGCTATTTACTAATAGCAACCCCCTTGATCTTATTTGTTCCTTGTCGTCTGCAAAAATCAATAGCAATTACCCTATATTTAGGAGGATTAGTTTTATCTCATTATCTATTTCAAGGAATTGAGGGAATGGGTTGGTTTCTTCCGGTTTATTTTCTTAAGTTGTTTGTTAGTTATCTTCCAGAAGACTCTAATCGGTCTCTGTAGTAGAATACTCTATAGGAATTCTTTTTTGGAGAATCCCATTTTGGAAAAAACGTACCTAAAATAGGATAGATTTACGGCTCTTCGTTACTTGTTATGGTTCGATCGGGGGGCATAAATCGACTAAATCCTTATCTGGCAAGAGACTTAATTGATTAGTTCGCTCTAGATAAAAAACAATTGACAAAAATCGCTAAATGCCTTTCTATATAAGGGTTCCATCCCTTATAAACCCCGTCCATTGCATAACACAAACCGAAGAGCCAGATTTACTTGAATTATGAACAAAGAATCGATGAACTTTCCAAAGATCAAATTTTTAAAAGGCAAATGGCTGATGATTTGTGTTATTATTGGGGCTTTGTCAACTGGGATACTCGGACTACTATCTGTTACCCAATTCTCCAATTTGACAATTTCTGAAACAAAAACTGAGTCCTCTGAACCAGAATCGCCTGTAATCTCAATAACTGCTTTAGGACGAATTGAACCTCAAAGCAAAGTCATACAAGTCTCTGCAACCATTCCTCTAGAAGGAGCGCGTTTAGAAAAACTTTTGGTCAATGAGGGGGATACAGTCAAAACCGGGCAAATTATTGCCATCTTGGATAGTTATGAACGAGAACAATCCGCTTTAAAATTGGCCCAAAAAAGGGTTCAAGTCGCTCAAGCTCGTTTAAATCAAGTTCAAGCAGGTGCTAAAATCGGAGCGGTACAATCTCAATCAGAAACCGTAGAACTTTTCAAAGCAGAATTGGAAGGCCAAATAGCTTCTCAGCAGGCTAATATTGCCAGTCTAAAATCTCGTTTAACTGGAGAAGTACAAGCCCAAAAAGCCACCATTGAACGGATAAAATCTGAGTTCAAGAATGCCCAAACTGAATGTCATCGTGCTGAGATGTTATATAAAGAAGGAGCGGTTTCCAGTTCTTCTAGAGATAATACTTGTTTACAAAAAGATGTTTTTCAAGAACAACTCAATGAAGCTGGGGCTAATTTACTCACAATTACTACAACTTTACAACAACAAATTAAAGAAGCCAAGGCAACTTTAAACCGTACCATTTTAACTACTCAAAAGCAGATTCGTTCTGCTCAGGCAACCTTAGAAGAAATTAAAGAAGTTCGGCCTGAAGATATCGCCTTAGCTATGGCTGAACTAGAGGAGGCAAAAGTAGCAGAAACCCAAGCAAAAACGAATTTAGCCTTAGCTTCTGTAAAAGCGCCCGTAGATGGGCAAATTCTTCAAATTCATACTTTACCTGGGGAAACAATTAATAGTCAAGGAATTGTAAAAATGGGTCAAACTCAAAAGATGGAAGTGGTTGCTGAGGTTTATCAAACAGATATTCAACAAATTAAATTGGGTAAAAAAGTAATTATTAGCAGTGATTCTTTTGGAGAAAAGTTAGAGGGAACGGTTAAACAAATTGGTTTATTAGTTCAAAAACAAAATATTTTTAGTAATGATCCAGGTGCTGATGTTGATCGTAAAGTAATTGAAGTGAAAATTGCGCTTGATCCAGAAACCAGTCGAAAAGTTCAAAATTTCACCTATTTACAAGTTCAAGTTGCCATTCAACTCTAAATTTAGTTAAGTAAAAACCATGATTTTACTACTTACTTTTGCCCTTCTTCAAATTGTCCGTAATAAGACTCGTTTATTGGTAGCTTTAGCGGGAATTGGGTTCGCTGTCATTCTCATTTTTCTTCAGTTAGGGTTCATGAATGCTCTCTATGAAGCTGCAATGGCCCCTCATAAAAGTATCAAAGCCGATTTGGTATTATTAAATACTCAATCTAAAGTATTATTTGCTCTAGAAAGTTTTCCACGGGAAAGAATTTATCAAGCTCAACGAGTGAAAGGGGTTAAGTCAGTGGCTTCTTTGTATGTTGGTCTAGGTCAATGGAAAAATCCTGATAATCACACGAAACGATCTTTGTTGGTTTATGCTTTTGATCCTGCTCAATCTGTATTTAAATTTCCCGAAATAGTCAACAATTTAAATGATTTAAAGATGACAAATCGAATACTTTTTGACAAATTATCTCGACGAGAATTTGGTGCCATTGCCAAAAATTTTAATCAAGGATATCAGGTTGGCACAGAATTAGAAGGAGTACGAGTTGAAGTAGCAGGATTATTTAGTCTAGGAGCTTCCTTTGCAGCAGACGGTAATGTTATTACCAGTGATTCAACTTTTTTACATATTTTTAAAGGTCGCAGCATTAACAAAATTAATGTTGGATTAATTACTCTAGAACCTAACGCTAATCCCCAAGCCGTGATTAAAACCCTAACAAAAATTTTACCCAATGACGTAAAAGCAATGACTCTCGAAGATTTTGCCTTATCCGAAAAACACTATTGGGAAACGAGTGCGGCCATTGGTTTTATTTTTGGCTTAGGTGTAATAATGGGCTTTATGGTAGGGGCAATTATTGTTTATCAAATTCTTTATGCAGATGTTTCTGATCATCTTGCTGAATATGCAACTCTCAAAGCAATGGGTTACCCTCATTCTTTTCTGCTTAATGTTGTTTTTCAGGAGTCTTTAATTCTTGCTGTTTTGGGATATATTCCAGGTTTCTTGATTTCAGAACTTATGTATGATTTAACTAGACGAGATACTAACTTACCTGTATTTATGACTCCTAGTTTAGCACTGTTCGTTTTAGTTCTTACAATTGCAATGTGCTTTTTAGCAGGCACGATTGCAATGCGAAAACTACAAAGTGCTGATCCCGCTGATATCTGCTTCTGATGCCTGGTGGTTTCATAAAAGCTGCTCGTTTCTCCTTATTTTACCCTATTTTTCACTTTTATCATACTTATTTGAAATCACTATATCTACTTTACCCTCTCGTTTAGCACCCATCCAAAGTCTTAAAGCTTTATTACGGATGAATTGTACCGTACGAATAGTATCATCAATGGCAGAACACTAACTCGGTTTGACCACTGCTTTCATTTCTAAGATAATCATTGTTTATCGACCTCAAACAACTTATTTTGTACCAACAAACTTTGCACAAAATTGTTAAGGTTTGATCGTGCTTTGCCGATGCTCAATTAGTCATGGTTTTATGCCATCTGTAAAACTGAGGGTATTCAACATGACATTTTTGATAAAATCTTTCGATTTTTTGAGGTACCCTTAACTTATAATTTTCAAAGACTTGTCTTCTGGGAGAGTCGAACCGTGGGTCAGTTGTCTTTAAATATCGGTAAAATCGCCACAAAAGACCAATATTTGCCCCGAGAATTAAATTCTCATTCCTCCAAATAGCTTTAACTTGTGATCTTATTGAAGTATACTATATTTTTCGAGGTTCTCATAATGCTGATTTTTCAAAAAGAGCGAGAATTAGGGAATTTTAGCCCTAACGAACCCGTAATTGCCATTAAAGGCTTAAATCACTATTTTGGCACGGGGGAATTAAAAAAACAGGTTTTATACGATATCGATCTGGAAATTAAAGCGGGGGAAGTAGTAATTATGACCGGTCCTTCGGGATCGGGGAAAACTACTTTATTGAGTTTAATGGGAGGTTTGCGATCGGCACAAGAGGGCAGTTTAAAAATTCTCGGCCAAGAAATGTTAGGAATTGCTAAGGGCAAAATGCTGAAAATTCGCCGTCAAATTGGCTATATTTTTCAAGCACATAATTTACTAAAATTCCTCACAGCGAAACAAAACGTGAGGATGTCTTTGGAACTGCACGAGGAGTTTTTAGAACAAGATCTCGATCAAAAAGCCACGGCAATTCTGGAGTCGGTAGGTTTAGGTGACCGCGTTGATTATTATCCCCACGATCTATCGGGGGGACAAAAACAACGGGTTGCGATCGCTCGCGCCCTCGTCAGTCATCCCAAATTAGTCCTCGCTGATGAACCGACCGCGGCCTTAGATAAACAATCCGGGCGCGATGTGGTGGAAATCATGCAGAAATTGGCAAAAGAACAAGGTTGCACGATTTTACTTGTCACCCACGATAACCGGATTCTCGACATCGCTGATCGCATTGTCAACATGGAGGATGGTCGTTTAAGCGATTAACTGCCCAAAAATTACTTGCCAAAAATCGGCCTTTCATGTTAGACTAAAATAATGTCATCTTGGAGAGGTGGCAGAGTGGTCGAATGCGGCAGATTGCTAATCTGTTGTACGAATCGTAAGACCGTACCGAGGGTTCGAATCCCTCCCTCTCCGTGTTTTTTCGGTATGTTCGATGACTGCTCGCCATGATTATTTCTGCTCCGTATATGGTCCGGTTGCCTCTTGGCGTTTCGGCAGTTCCCTGGGCATTGATCCGATTGGTTTAGTTTCCACCTGTTCCTTTAACTGTGCCTACTGTCAGTTAGGAGAAATTGAGCAAAAAACCGAGCAACGAAAAACTTTTATCACCAGCGAACAAATTAGCAGGGATTTAAGGGATTTTGCTCCTTGGGAGGTGGATATAGTCACTCTCAGTGGTAGCGGGGAACCCACCCTCGCCCTCAATTTAGGGGAAATACTGGCCACCGTCAAGGAAATGACCAGCCGACCGGTGGCGGTCTTAACCAATAGTACCCTCTTGGGAGATGCCCGGGTGCGTCAAGACTTGAGCAAAGCTGATATCGTCGCCGCTAAAATCGATGCTGTTTCCGAGGCCCAATGGCGACGGGTTAACCGTCCAGTCCCCGGCCTGGATTGGCCGATTCTTTGGTCGGGATTAAGACAATTTCGCCAAGAATGGTCGGGAAAACTAGCAATTCAAACCATGGTGCTGGCCTCTTGGTCGCCCCAAGATCAAGACCAGTATATCGATTTGATGCAACAGCTACAACCGGATGAAATTCAACTTAACACCCCGACCCGTCCCCGGGCAAGACAAAGACAATTAGAAACCCGCGGTAATAATCCCCTCACCGCTGCCGACGGAATGCAAATCCTCAAACCCGTAAACGCTGAAATATTGGCAATTTGGGCGCAAAAAATTGCCACGGCCACGGGAATTACCGTACGCTGTGTGCCACTTACCGCCACAGGTCTCTAAGGCTTTGGTTTTTCTTCTTTCGGCTTCACATTAAAATAAGCCTCCATTACCTGACGTACCATAGGTGCGGCCACTTTACCACCACCACCGCCGGAATGTTCCGCAAAGGCGACCACGACAATTTCGGGCTTGTCGAAGGGTGCGAAAGCTCCAAACCAAGCATGAGAATCCCCCGGAGGTGCTTCTGCAGTGCCGCTTTTGCCCGCTACAGGGGGCAAGGCGGGGTCTGATAGGGACCGACCAGTTCCTTCCGCTACCACGGCTCTCAGGGACTTTCTCAGGGTGTCTAGGGTGCTAGGTTTCATGTTCAAAGACTTTCGCCATTCCTTAACATCGCGGGCATCCTGTAAAAGGTGCGGTTTCACCAAAAAACCGCCGTTAGCGGGGACAGCAAACATCACAGCTACCTGTAGGGGAGTCGCGAGGGTAAATCCTTGACCGATCGACATATTAATCGTATCCCCTACGGACCAATCCCAGTTTTTAAAATTACGCAGTTTCCAATCGCGATCGGCAATTAACCCTGGAGTTTCTTCCGCTAATTCTATACCAGTTTTCTGACCGAAACCGTAGCGTCGGGCCATAGCAATTAAAGCCGGTCCCCCCACTCCGCGACCTATTTGACCGTGAAAAGTGTTACTACTCATGGCCATGGCCCGGACAAAACCCATCGGACCAAAACCAGCGCGATTCCATTCCCCGAAAGCTGTCCCCCCCACATAAAGGGCGGCAAAGGTATTTAAGACCGTATTTGGGGGAAATTTACCCGATTCCATGCCGGCAGTGGCAGTGACGACTTTAAAGGTGGAAGCGGGGGGGAATCCTTGCAGAGCGCGGTTAACAAAAGGGTTGCCCTCCGCTTGTAGTTTTTTCCAAGTGGTGGTGGTAATTGGGGCCGAGAACACATTGGGATCGAAACTAGGATAACTGACCATGGCCCGCACGGAACCATCCCGGGGATCGATCGCCACGATCGCACCTTTGCGTTTTCCTAAAGCGGCCTCGGCGGCTTTTTGGAGTTTTAAATCTAGTGTCAGGGTGACATCTTGCCCCGGTTTAGCAATTTTTTGGCCGAGAATTTGGATTACTTGTCCCGATCCGTTGACCTCTAACTGCATTCCCCCCCATTCTCCCCGCAATTTTGACTCGTAGGCGGCTTCTACACCCATTTTACCGACGACATCTCCCAATCGGTAGCCCTGGGGTCTTTTGGCTTGATATTCCTCCGGGGTTAGTTCCCCGGTATAACCGAGAATATGCGCCCCGATTTTACCATTGGGATAGTAGCGCACTGATTCCACGTCCACTTCGATGCCGGTTAATTCGTCTTTGTATTCCTCTAGGGCGATAATTTGGCCTGGAGTTAAACCCCTAGCGATGCGGATCAGGGTGGAGGGGTTTTCGTCCGCTTCGTTAATGCGTTTTTCTAGGTCGCTTCTGGGAATGGCTAAAATACTGGCTAAACGGTCAAGATTGAGTTTTTGGGCGGGATTACGCTGGGATTTGGGCCAAATATAGGCCGCATGGGTTAAGCGGGCCGTGGCCAAAACTTTGCCATTGCGATCTAATAAGTTGCCCCGGACTGGTGGTTTGGGAAGAATGCGAATCCGGTTATTTTCTGCCCTTTCTCGATTAATTTGTCCTTGCTGCAGTTGTAAATAGGCCAATCGTGAGCCGACTCCTCCTAACAGTACTATGCTAATTAATCCCATAATTAGCCATGACTGACGCTGACGACCGACCGAACACCTATCCTTATCTTTGATTTTATTCTGTAATTTAGGCGGCGATGGCTGCGTCAGCGCGGGGAGGGTTTTTTTCCGTTTCAGTGTGACTTTGGTTTTTGATAGGAGTCCGCTATTACGCATTTGCTTAAAGTTAAAAGTTTAAAAGTTATTACAGCAGAATTGAGGAGTCAGTTATCAGTTATGAGATTTGAGTTTTAAGTAATAAGTATTAAGTGAGCGGTTTTAAATAGCACTTTCCTAATGTCTTTTCACTGATCACTGGTTACTGATTACTGCTTACTGAAAAGGACGCAATACTAGGTGATTTAGCTCCTCTCTTTACTAAAGTTAAGGTAATCTGCAATATATATTAACAAAATAGGAGTAAATGATCAGATGAATTTTAACTTTTGTTAACTGACCTTGATTTTTAAAAAATACTCAGTAAGAATCTCTCACAGAGCTTTGATAGGAATTGCTAATAGTTCCGATTAAAATGGCATCTTCGGCGAATAATCCCGCAGTTTTGGCAAATTCGCCCGCATTTAGCGTTTGAAAATAGCGATAGATAATTGGTTCCGTGATACCGGCGATCGAGATTTCAGGAAAAGAAACTGGCGCAGACATATAGTTAAGAGTCTTTTGTCAAGTATTTCTTAACCTAATGTAACATTATCTCTTCTTAAAAGGTAATCACACTGCGGATAGAATCCCCTTGTCGCATCAGGTCAAAGGCCTCGTTAATTTTTGCCAGAGGTAGAACATGGGTGATTAAATCATCAATGTTAATCTTGCCGTCCATGTACCAATCGACTATTTTTGGTACATCTGTACGACCTCTCGCCCCACCAAAAGCCGTACCTTGACCGGCGCGTCCGGTGACTAATTGAAAAGGACGGGTACTAATTTCTTGGCCGGCCCCGGCTACACCAATAATAGTGGCAACACCCCAACCTTTATGGCAACATTCCAAAGCTTGACGCATAATCTGGACATTGCCGATACACTCAAAACTATAATCGGCCCCACCTTTAGTTAAATCCACCAGATAGGCCACTAAATCCCCCTCGATTTCTTGGGGATTAACAAAATGAGTCATCCCGAATTTGGTCGCTAAAGCTTGTTTCAAAGGGATTGATATCGACTCCGACAATCATATCGGCCCCCACTAAACGGGCCCCTTGAATAACATTTAAACCGATACCTCCCAGACCAAAAACCACCACTTTTGCCCCCGGTTCCACTTTAGCAGTATTAATCACCGCACCGATACCTGTAGTGACTCCGCAGCCGATATAACAGACTTTTTCAAAGGGAGCATCGGGGCGAATCTTGGCCAGGGAAATCTCTGGCAGCACGGTATAGTTAGCAAAAGTCGAGGTTCCCATGTAGTGATAAAGAGGCTGACCATCGAGGGAAAAACGACTGGTTCCATCCGGCATTACTCCCCGACCTTGGGTAAGACGAATCGCTTGACAGAGATTGGTTTTAAAGCTGAGACAGTATTCGCACTGACGACATTCGGGAATGTATAGGGGAATCACAGGATCACCCACTTTTAGGCTAGTGACACCTTTTCCCACTTCTACCACGATTCCGGCCCCTTCATGGCCTAAAATTGAGGGAAATAAGCCTTCAGGATCGGCCCCAGAGAGAGTATAGGCATCGGTGTGACAAACTCCCGTAGCTTTAATTTCTACTAACACTTCCCCTGCTTGCGGTGCTGCTAATTGTACCGTTTCAATAGTTAGGGGTTTTCCCGCTTCTAGGGCACCTGCCGCTCGAACATCCATAGGCTCAAAGGAATAAGTTTTTTCCAGTATAATACCGTTAAACTGCTGAAGTAATTAGTCACTGACTTTTGAAAAACCACAACCGTTGCCTATCAATGCTTTCAGGGATTTATTGCTCTTGGAATTTTTCTGGATGACGACGAAATAATGGAGAGTGGCTGGGGGAGAGGTCAAATTGTCGGTATTATGTCGATCTCTCGGCGGTGCGTAAGACGGAAGCAATTGAAGGAGTGAATAGACCTCTTGCATAATTTTTTTATGGTATAGTGGAGGGTTTTGCTTTTTTCTCGATTTTTAGATTGAAGTTGAAAAAAGAATAAAATGTGATCTTAGGTCAGGAAATCATCTATACTTTTGCTATATTTATTAGCAAAAATATGGATTATCAAAACTTATCATCTGAACAGTTCAAACGCCGTTTCGGTGTGTATAAACAAACATATAGAAAGATGGTAGAATCAGTAAAAAGTGTTGAAGCCGACTCTAATTCACCATCTAAAAGGGGACCGAAACCTAAACTATCTATAGAAGAACAAGTTTTAGTAACGTT
>SFBL01000204.1 GCA_007095785.1 Microcystis aeruginosa Ma_SC_T_19800800_S464 | reverse complement strand
CGCACGGAATATAATGTTTCGTGCTTTGCAGGCAACAGCCGTCATCTTTCGGGATGATGCCGTACTTTTTCAAGGTTTGGGTAGCGATACTCAGCTTTGCTTAGGTTGAATGTTGCACAGGTGGAGGAACAACTGACAACTTTGGGGAGAGGATTTCCCTTGGTTTCGATCGCTGTTAGTTTTGGGGATAGGGTGGAAATGGTGTCTAGCAAGGAAGTCTCCAAGGCTAACGGGGTTCACTAGCGACTCTTACCGTACCTAGTCCCAAATTATGTCACAGTCGCCCATCCTCCCGGAGTATAACGGTTGACACGCTCCTAAAAAATTGAGAAAATCCCTTGCTGCTAGACCTATTCCACCAGAACACGCTTAGAAAAGCCCCAACTTAACGAGATCGCCACCATCATCTTAGATAAGGGACAAGCATAAAAGCAAATATTCTTAATTGTCGTTTTAATAAATAAAAGTGATGGAACGGCGAGGGAGTTTCCTGGCTTTACATAGGGTTTGCGGCAAAAAGTTTTTCGTGGGGGTAGGGTGTGGCCCCCCCAATCCCCCCCGACATCGGGGGTGTAGGGTGTGGGGTGTAGGGTTTTAACCATTTTGAGGGGGTCAATTACCTAATTTTCAGGGAAAAAGTCACTGAATTTTCCCCCCGATCACTCCCATGTCCGGTACTTTTTGATTTCCCAAAAGTCTAAAGGTCTTACCCAACAAGGTTTTTAGATTTATTCAGCAGATCCTACATAAAGGGAATTTATGGATTTGAAAACAAAGAATATTTGTTTTTATTAAAGTCCTTGCCTAGAGTGAAAATAGAGACTCAAAAAGATCACTCAAGGAGATCGCAAACGATGAAACCGACGCTACTGAAAGCCTTCTGTCTATTGCTAATCACAGTTTTTTCTTGCTTCCATCCTGCCATCGCCAGGGCTGTTATCACCAATCTCACTAATACTCGTTTAGACGGTGCTAACCTGCAAGATGCGGACAGTGAAGGGGCGATCGGTGTCGATCCCAATCTTTTATAAAAAAAAGTTTTTATGGCAGAATCAAGTTTTAGCGGTTTTCAAGGAGAGCGATATCTATGGAAATTACTCCTTTTTCTCAGCGATCGCTAGATGGGGAGGGATCGGAAATGCTGCTAGACTTTAAAAAAGCCCATCAGCAAGATTTAAAGGCAATTGCCGAGATTTTGGCAAGAATTAGCCACCAATCACCAGAAAAGGTAGAAATTCTCTTGGAGACAATGCTAAAACAACTGATAGAGCCAAAAACACCTTTTTACGAGACGGCAACACCGACGGAACGAGCGCAAGCTTTTCGGGATTGGGCAAGTAGTCACGATCGAGGCAGCGCACTTTTATCCGACTATGCCGTAAGTCGCGATAGTATCTATGACGATGAGTGACTGTGACTTTTTTAGTTGATACTAATGTCTTATTGCGAAGTGCGGAACCCGATCACACCATGTATGGCGATGCTGTGGGTGCGACAAGTCTATGATTGGGACAAGGAGAAAAACTCTATATCGCACCACAGAATTTAATCGAGTTTTGGAACGTTTACTTTTAAGCAAAAACGCGAGCATCCCGAGGACGAACATAAACTTGCTCCCCGACTTGGAGATGGAGTTGAGTCAGTTGTTCTCGATTCAGATGGGCAATCAGGAGAGAGCGATCTGGTAGAATTAATTCCACATCGATGGCCCAACCCAGATGGATAATGCGCTCGACTTTTGCCTCAATGCTAGACCCATTGGGAGAAGAGAGAATTTCTAGGTCGTGGGGACGAATGAAAATCTTGACTCCGTTAGTACCCCCTCCCAGCTGCCCGAATAGTACAGCCGAGGTCGGTGGCAAAACATTCACCCGGCCAATAAAACTCATCACAAAAGCAGAGGCAGGATGATCGTACACCTGATCGGGAGTCCCCACCTGTTCGATTTTACCCTCATTGAAAATTACGATCTCGTCGGCCACTTCCATGGCTTCCTCTTGGTCGTGGGTGACAAAAACACTGGTAACATGGACTTCCTCGTGTAACTGTCGCAACCAAACCCTTAGCTCTTTTCTAACTTTGGCATCCAGGGCCCCAAAAGGCTCATCTAATAATAATACTTCCGGTTCCACCGCTAGGGCCCGGGCCAGGGCAACCCGTTGACGTTGACCCCCGGATAGTTGGGCCGGATAGCGATCGCCTAATCCCTGCAATTGAATTAAACTCAAGAGACTGTCCACTCGTTTCTGAATGTAGTCCGGGGTAGCTTTGCGAATCTTTAAACCGAAAGCGATATTCTGACGCGCCGTCAGGTGTTTAAAAAGCGCATAATGCTGAAAAACAAAGCCAATATTCCTTTTTCTGACATTTAAATGGGTTGTGTCTTTGCCGTTGATGATAATTTTGCCTGTGTCGGGGGGTTCTAATCCTGCGATCGCTCTCAGGAGAGTGGTTTTTCCTGAACCGGACGGCCCGAGCAGTGCCACCAGACGATTCGATTTGATCTCTAGGTTGATGTGGTCTAAAGCAGTAAAGGTGCCGAATTTTTTCGATACTTGCTCGATGATGATACTCACAGTGACTAATCCTCTGGCAAAAAATGTATAGGGTTTGACCGTATTTTAACTACGATTTAATCGCAATCGTATTAAAATACAATTACATTTTACAGGATAGCAAGAAAATTAAGTTTCGATTCGGGAGATTACTGGTTATAAACGGAGACTAAAAAGATTAAACAGCGATAAAAGCTTACTATTACTGTTTTTTACTCTTTTAGTCCGTTCTAAAGGCTTAATTAATCAATTTTGTCCCCTAACCACCAGAAACACACCCGAGAATAGAGACGACTGAGGCAAAAATGGACTATTCTTTATTGACAATATTTAGCTTTTTTATCGGAATTGTCGTGGGATTAACGGGAATTGGCGGTTCATCCTTGATTACACCCCTATTGATCTTTGTATTTCAGGTTCCCGCTACCACCGCAGTGGGTTCCGATGTGGTAGCGGCCGGGTTGATGAAAGTGGTCGGCACCGTTCGTCACTGGCAACAGCAAACGATCGAGTTAGAGGTGGTAAAATGGCTAGTAATTGGCAGTGTACCCGGTTCTCTGTTAGGATTAGTCGGTTTTCGCTATTTTCAGCAGCATAGCTCCCTCAATCTCGATCAATGGTTGCCTCATATCATCGGTCTTGTCTTGATGATCGTGACTGTCCTAGCGGCCCTAGAACTACTAATCTCCTTATTTTTTCCCGATTTGTCCCCTTTGTCCTGGCCAAAATTAGATTTAACCACTCGCTCCAGTCAGATAAAAACAACGGTATTAGGGGCAGTTTTAGGCTATTTGGTCGGTTTAACCAGTATTTCCAGTGGTTCCTTGTTTGCATTGGTCTTGATGACCTTTTTTCACCTTGATTCTCGCAAATTAGTCGGTACAGATCTATCGCAAGCTTCCATCCTCTTAACTTGTACTTCCATCGGTCATCTGGGATTAGGAACGGTAGATTGGAATCTGGTGCTTCCCATCTGGTTGGGTGGGATACCGGGGGTGGTAGTGGGAGCAAGATTATCGGAATATTTGCCCAAAAATGCCCTAAAAATACTGCTTTATACTGTTCTAGTCACGGTCAGTTGGCGCTTACTCCAACCCACCTAATCCCCAGAGTTCACTCGAAAGTCATCATACTACCGATCAACAGATCGGGACTGGTGGCGACAAAATAGATAATTCCCGCACCGAGAATAACGATCGCTAAACTAAATAGTACCACCCATCGATCGGCTGGTTCGTAGGTATCTTCATCTATATCTCGTCTGACTGTAAAATAATGGGCTGTGGTCAAAAATACGGTCAATAAACCCACTAAAGCAAACATTAAGCCCAATTTCCAGCCATAACCTGGCCGGGGAACCAGGGGAGGATGAAAGGCCCGTAAACGCAGAATAACCATACCAAAACCCATTAATGCGATCGCTGTTCGCATCCAAGACAGATAGGTGCGTTCATTGGCCAGATGATCGCGGACTCGATTGGGATTGACTTTTTTCGGTTCAATGCTGGTCTTGCTTTCCGTCACTGGTGATTTGAGAAAAAATAACATGATCGAGATGGCTACGGTCAAGAAGATGATGTTATTCTATGGCACTTGAGTTATAGATGGTATGGAAAAAATCTAAAATCTCTTTTTAGATGTATTGGTATTGAATCAAAAATCAAATAGATTTGGGTTGTTGCTGGAGAAGCGTCCATCCATAGCTTAAGGACAAGGCCAAGAAAGCGAGGGGAAGACTTTCCTTGATTATAAATACACCCAAACCGATCAGCACACAGGGGACAAAGTGGCTACCGTGACTGCTAATTAAATTAGCGATCGCCGGTAATTGGGTTAACTGATGAGCAGCAAAACACCAAACACCCACCAAGATCAGAAAAACGCTGACGATAGTGACTAAATTTGGCCAGGTATTACTAGCAAACAGAGGCAGATAAATGCCGATATTATCACTGCCATTGGCGATGGTAATTGCCGCCACAGCGCAGGTTTGAGGGGAAAACCAGGCCGCCAAAGGAGAAGACGGTGCTGATTCTACAGCCACCTCCAGATGATTATCCGTCTCGGTTTCTTCCCGCTGCCAGAGACTCCGAATTCCGAAAATCACGGGCAACAGGCCGAGAAAACGAATCCACTGAGCCGGAATCAAGAAACTCCCGAAAAAGCCGGTTAAACTAGCCAAAATCAGCAGGATAAAGCCTAAATACTGACCGATAACGATATGACGACGGCGAAAAAGTTTATTGACTTGGGTAAAAAGAATCGTCAAAATCAGAATGTCATCGAGATTAGTGGCAATAAAGGCCGCTATTGCTGTGGATATGGCAGTAATCATCTTATTCATCCGGTTTTTTTCTTAATCGGGTCTTCTGATCTCGATCGCCCTACTTCCACTCTAGAAAGAGCCATTAATAAAATCAAATATTCTTTCTTGTTGATTTAATAAATTAAAATGATGGAAAGACCAATAGAGACAAACAACCGATTGCCATGGCCAGAATGACCCTAGATCAACTAGAAATCTTTCTAGCGACTGCGGAACATCTCCACTTCACCAAAGCAGCAGAAGCTTTATATATCACCCAACCGGCCGTCAGTGCCGCCATTGCCTCCCTAGAAAGTGAATACGGGGTGAAATTATTCCATCGCGTCGGTCGTCACATCGAGATCACGGAAACAGGACGTTTACTGCAATTAGAAGCGCAACGCATTCTCACCCAGGTAACTTTGACAGAAAGGGGATTGGCGGAATTTAACGACTTGCAACGGGGAGAACTGCAATTAGGGTCGAGTTTGACTATTGGTAACTATTGGCTGCCAGCAAAAATTAGCGATTTTCAGGAACGCTATCCGGCAATTAAGATCAATTGCACCCTGGCCAATACGGAAGAAATCTGTCTGGGTACGGCTAACGGACGTTTTGACCTAGCATTAATCGAGGGAGAAGTCAAGAGTGATTTAACACATTGTTTAGAACAGGAGAGCGTCGGCAGCGATCGCCTATTAATTATTGTCGGACGTTCTCATCCTTGGTATAAAAGAGAAGCGATCGAATTACCAGAATTAGTCGAAACCCCTTGGGTAATGCGAGAATCGGGATCGGGAACCCAACAAAGATTCGAGGAAGCGCTACGGAATTGGGGTATCGATTTACGCACATTAAAGGTGACTTTGGTGTTAAATACGGGAGAAATGGTGAAAGCGATTATCGAGAATAGTTCGGCAGCTGCCGGTATTTCCGAATTGATGGTTCAAAAGGAATTAGAATTAGGCACATTGCGATCGATTCGAGTCATCGATACTTCCGGTTTATCCCCTCGCTATCTCGAATTTATGCGCCCTTTTTTAAAAATAAAACACCGTCAGCGCTTTCAACCCCGCGTCTGTCAAGTTTTCGAGCAGATGTTGGGTTCTTCTCCTAATTCTTGGCAAAATTCTAGATAGTCATCAACAGATTCATGAAAACACTGTACAGCTTCTTCAATAGTTTTGCTGTGAAAAGTAATCACATCTTTAATGTCAATGACGATTCCAGAGATCAGATTATCGTCAAAGTCAATTTCAAATTTACCTGTATATCCTTTATAAGTTGTGGTGTACATAGTTTTTGTTTCTCTCAATAAATAATCAATAATTGAGGCAATTAAATGATATTAGCATTTTCTAAAAAGAGGCGTATATCCTTGTCTGAATTGCATTCATAACTCGCTGTTGCTTTTTGTTTATTGAGTAAGGTTCAGTAACTTGTTTTCGTATTATATCAGTATTTTTAGAAAAAGGAAGACTCTCTACGGTATTATTAAATCTATCAATAGGATTGGTTTGAACCCTTTACTTGTAATATCGTGCTTCGCCGTTCTATACTGGCGGGACCTCATCTCTAGGGTTCCTTCCAGCCGACATTATAGGTAAAGTTCCAATAAAAGTTCCAATATGAAAGATCGAGCCAATTCCCTGTATGAATCCGACTTCTACGGGTGGACAGAGCTACAAGCGAAAGCTCTAGCCAACCGAGAGGTAGAAGCTCTGGACTGGCAAAACTTACGGGAGGAAATCATTTCCTTGGGTAAACAAGAATATCGAGAACTGGTGAGCCGTCTAACCGTTTTGGTAGGACATCTTCTCAAATGGGAATATCAGCCAGATAAACGTTCTCGCAGCTGGTTTTTGACGATTAGAGAACAGAGACGAGGGATCAGACGGCATCTAGAGGGTAATCCTAGTTTAAAATCCCGGATACCGACGGCTTTATCCGACGCTTTCGAGGCCGGGGTCGATTTGGCTTTGCGGGACACGGATTTACCGATACGGACTTTTCCCTCTCACTGTTCTTTCACCTTCGAGGACATCATGGCCGACCATTTCCTCTGCGATACGAGTCAGGATTGGTCGTAAATTTAACGGTTATAACGCCTCGACGGGTATTGTATCTCAACAAGTAATTTAAATACGCGGGCAGCTGATTCTTTTTTTTACTCTCTCCCTTCAATAATTTTAATTTCTTCCTCGCTTAATCCATAGAGTTTATAAACAATTAGATCGATCAATTCATCGGTGGCTCTTAATTGTTGTTTTAGGGGTAAAAGTTTCTCTAGACTGGTTTGATATTCTTTTTCTAGGGTTTCCTGTATTTGACGATCTAACAAGTTAACGCTAATTTTCTTTTTGTTCTTTTTCAGTATCTCCCCAAGTTGCTCGAAGCTAAGATGAGGTTCGCTTTTTTGGTAGTCACCGAGATAGTTTTGGATTTTTGATTTGTTGGTTAAATTATTGATCGCACTGCCGATTATTCTCTCTAAATATCTCAAAAAGCTTTTGATTTCTTTTTGTTTTTCCCGATTTATCTCGATCATCTGTTCTGCTAAGTAGGCCAGAATATCATGGACTATATCAGTTTCCTCTCTCCTAATATGCTCCTCGATTTCCTTTAATATCTCTTGCTTTTCTTGATAACTTTTGATAAGTTTCTCTAAACACTGTTGACGGCGATCGCTATTGGTGTTAAAAGATATTTTTCGGATCGGTATTTTTTCTAAATAGCTTTTATTATGGCTCTTCGTTACTTGTTATGGTTATTTAATTGATTAGTTCGCTCTAGATCGAAAACAGTTGACAAAAATCGCAGCAATGTCTGTCTCTATAAGGGTTTCATTCCTTATAACCCCGTCGATTGCATAAGACAAACCGAAGAACCTTTATTCATGTCATCAACTAAATAGTCTTCACACCAAAAATTAAGTAATTTAGAGCTTAATAAGGTAGATGCGAAAAGCAAGTTATCTTTTTGGTTAGAGGATGAAATAATAATTTGAAGCGTTTTCATACCCGCAGAGTTATCTCTAGGATCAAAACTACAAACTATTCTCTGTTTCCAGCGTAGCTTCTGAATGCGAATACACCATATTTTGGGACATGAATAAAATTTTTGCATCTTAATAGGGGTTAATTCACTAGATTTAATTAATACCCCGTCATTAATTTCATACCGATTAATATCTTCTGGAATGACTATCATGAAATTGCCCCTTGGATCAGGAGTTAATTTTTGTTTACTTCCTTCTTCTCCTCTAGAGATTATAAATTTCAAAGAGCTATTTCTTAATGTCTCTGAGTTATTTTCTATTTTTTGAATAATACTTTGTTCACATCTAGAGGCATTATAACCGATAATATGATCCTGTTTTCTTGCCCATTGTAGTTGTGCCGATTTGGTATTCTGCGACCATTCTTGAAGACCAAATTTTTCTAATCTTTCTTCCACCGAGACGATAAATCTACTAATTTTTTTATGTTGAATACGGTGATATTTAGATGGTTGTTGATGTGTGACTATTAAAATTAAACACCATGTATCTCTGACCTCTTTAAATACCGGTCCAGTTTCAATTAATTCTTCAATTGTACTTTCAAAAAGTAAATGTTTTCGCAATTCTCTTAAATCTTCTTTGCGAAGTAAAGTATCAGGGATAATATGACCACATCTACCATTTTGATTAGTTCTACTCATTGATGCTTGAGTAAATAGTGCATAGGAATCAAGGTTATTTAAGCTATTAATTTTAAAATAATTTTGCAAGAATTTCTTTTCTTCTTTACTAAGAGTACAACCCCAAGGAGGATTACCGATAACTGCATCAAAACCGGGGTTATCTTTCCAAGAAGCGGAATCAAGATCGATAAAAACTTCGGGAAATTCCAGATCCCAATGAAAAAAGCGCTTATCTTTATATAAACTAGCTGCCTGGTCTAAAATTCGTTGGTCTGATGGAGGTAACTTATCCCAATTAATTGCCGATATATTGCCACCGTAGCGATGCAGAAACTCGATAGCAGTTTTAACCCCAAAAAAGCGAGAGAGGAAAACATCTAATAAACGCTTGTAGGGTTTAGCTTGACTATCAAAATCACGGAATAACTGTTCGCTTGCTTCCACTTCAGCAAAAGTCGCATCGCTGAGGGTACTAATTCCCCGCATAATTTCCGCGGCCCGAAGTAACCCGACAAAAGGGCCAGTTAAAAGAGTTAATTGACCACTTTCTTCCTCAATCATAGCGGCTTCTGCGTCCTTGGCGGTAGTTCCGATCAGAGAATTACCACAACGTAAATGATGATCCAAAAAACTCAAAGGTGCGCCCACTGTGAAAGAATGTAACCAGAGACTAACCTTGGCCAATTCTACGGCCATTGGATTGATATCTACCCCATAAATACAGCGCTTCATCACCACTCTCTGTAATAATTGCGTTGGTTCAAGGGTGGGAGAATCGAGAATAATTCCCTGTTGTCGGAGATTGTCGATAATGTTTTGTCGGGTGGTTTCCAACATGGTTAAAACGGGATTATCTTCGGGATAAAGATTGAGAATCTGGATTAGCTCATCGGTGAGATAGTCCACTGCTTCTACTAAAAAATGTCCGCTGCCCATGGCGGGGTCACAGAGTTTAAGATCAAGTAAGGTGGTGATCGCTTTTTTTTCTAAGCGTTGTAGCTCTTTTTGTAATCCCTGCTGACTGAGATTTCCTAAACGTCTATCGCTGCTTTCTTGTCTTCGGGTGGCGATTTCTGTCATCACATCCCCGAACTGTTGCGCTCTTTGCTCTAAAATTGGTTTGAGGGTATGGCTGACAATATATTTAACAATGTAATCGGGAGTGTAATAGGAACCAGTGGCCTTTCTTTCCCCCCGATCATTTTCCAGATGTACCGATTCCCCCTCAATCACGATGCGATATTCCAGTAATCCTTCGTAAATTGATCCTAACTGTCGCACACCTAAAAAACTATAGTTGATCGGCTGTCCCTCAAAACGTGCTAACTTATCTAAGATGGGCGCTAAAACCGCATCGGATAACTTGTATTGACCGAGAAAACAATTCACCCGGCCTTCTTCCATATCAAATAAACCCCCGTTGTAACGAGGTACGGCTAAATTAGCATCCCCTCGATCGACAATGCGGAATAAACTGAGGAGAGCATCGTATATTCTCGTCGAGGTACGACTAAAGGCCTGCTGACGATCAATTTTAACGGCAATTTCTCGCGTCTTTTGCAATAAGCTGTAATCGCGATAGTCTCCCCTCACCGGCAGCAAGTCCCGCGCTTCTGCGTAGAGAAGAAATAATAATTTATACAGCAGGGATAAACTCGCCTCGTACAATAAGTCTGGCTGTATGTCTGTATTTAATGATACAAAACCCTTAGAAATATCGGGAAAAATGCGATCAAAGACTAACTCTTTTAACTCGTTACCCACTCTGGTGGCATAGGTGGTACTTCCCTCCCGGATGCGTTCAAGGAAATTCTGACCGTGAATATCCTTAATAAAAGCCTCTTGACGGAAAAATAACCAGAAATACCGAAATTTTTGCCGGTCTCCCCCTTCTAATAGTTCCATCAAATCTACCAGATAAAATTCCGTGGCTGTGGAGGACGCTTGACGGTAATATAAGCGCCATTCCCGACCATTGGTGAGAATACCCCAATCTACTCCCGTCCCCGTCAGATAATTGGTGATCTGAAAGGAAGGATTACTATTTTTCCAGATATCTCGTTGATCATTCTTAGAAACGTCACTAAGAGAACGTTCCCAGTATTTGGCCTCAGCGATCGCTAAAACTTGACTATAAAAGGCTGTTTCATTATTCTGGAGAGAATAGGCCTGATAACGGTCATTTTCTCTGGCAAATAGGGCATAATCTGGCCTTTCTGACCTTCCTTTTCCTCTACTGCTTACCTGCGGTATATAACTAAAACCGAGAATTTCTAGAATCGGTTGTATTGTAAAGTTTCAATACAAATATAGTCATATATAGCCAGCCATGGTAATATATAGACAGGAAACTATCAGACTAGGCAAAAAAAACAAGAATAAGTTATCGAACGGCTTGGAGGTG
>SFBL01000203.1 GCA_007095785.1 Microcystis aeruginosa Ma_SC_T_19800800_S464 | reverse complement strand
ACCTTATTTCCTAGAAAGTTTTACTCGTTCAAGGCCGAATTTGAAGTCTTTTCTGAACGAAACCCCCTACTATCTGTTGTCAAGGTTCAGTTTTTAGCTTGGTTATCGCTTTTTCCATTTTAGCTTAAAGCCGTCCTCAAAGGACGGGGTTTTAACCCAAATTTTCGATAAAATTATTTATATCAAGCAATATTCAGGTTAAAATAGTAAGGCGATCATTAACAAAGAGGTCAACAGATGCAAAACTTGCGTCAGGTTTCTTTACTAACAAATGGACAAGAGCAAGTCTTAACTATTCCTCCTGAACTTGCCCTATCAAGCACAGAAGTTTTGTTACGCAAAGAAGGTCATCGCTTAATCATTGAGCCGATTTCTTCCGGTTCTCTACTTTCTTTGCTGACTACTTTACCAGACATTACAGACAATTTTCCTGACATAGATGAAGGGTTGCTTCCCCTTGATGACATCACATTTTAGTACCACCTAATGACCTATCAATATCTTCTTGATACTAACATCCTGTCAAATTTGATCAAGTATCCTCAAGGTCAGGTTTTCCAGCATATTGTCGATGTCGGCGAAGAAAGCATTTGTACAAGCATCATTGTGGCCTGTGAATTAAGATTTGGAGTGGTTAAGAGTGGTTCCTCCCGTCTGGTGCAGCAACTAGAACGCATTCTTGAGTTCTTGACAGTTTTGCCATTAGAATCAACTGTAGATAAGCACTATGCCGTAATTCGTAAACATTTAGAGCAAGCAGGAACCCCAATCGGTCCAAATGATTTACTAATTGCTGCTCATTCCCTAGCACTTGATTTGACTCTTGTTACTGCAAATACCCGTGAATTTGAGCGTGTGCCTGCTTTAAAGTTAGAGAATTGGTTGATTGATGACGAGAAAATCAGCAGTTAGAGGTAGAGTGTAGGGTGCGTGTTTGCGGCTATCAATTCGGTCAAAAAAACTAAAATTAACAATCCGCCGTAACGCATCACCTTGAGCATTCGTGTTGCCTGTATCTCCCCAGTGAGTATAGGCTACATATCAGGACAGGCACTCATGCAAGAGGCAAAATGGAGAATAAATAATCAGTTTTTAATAAGCGGATTTAGTATAATCTTAAATATTTAGGGTTTGCTGAATAAAAATTCAGGGACTTTTTCCCTGAAAATTAGGTAATTGACCACCTGAAAATGGGTAAAACCCCACACCCCACACCCCAACCCCCAACCCCCAACCCCCACCGAAAAACTTTTTCAGCAGACCCTACTTAAATGTCTGGTTTCACTATCGTTTAACCCCACCTACTTTATTCTTCGATTTACTTGATAGCTACTGGCAAAATCTGAAACCCTTGGTAGGGACAATTCATGAATTGTCCCTACGTCTTTTTCGGAGATGTCTAATGATTTTCCTTGCTCGATCGCTCTTGCGGTTGGTGCTACAATTAATTGTAACATCGATATTACCAGAGATTCCACTTCCCTTAATTCCTCGAGATAAAAACGTAAAATCCTGCCTGAGTTGATTAACTCCCCATAACGAGTTGATACAAATATCCTATTATTTTTCTTAATTTAATTATTCGTGGGAAGTCTCCATCAAATCCAGAGCAAATAGCAAAGCTTGTTTAATTTTACGCATATTTTCCTCGGTAAGTTCGCCCAGTTTTCGTTCCAGTCTCACCGATGAAATAGAACCTAATCCTTGTATATTTGCTACCGAACCTGTTCGTAGAAACCTCACCGCAGACAATTCCACCTCGTAGTTAGTACCCCGATTTTGTGTGGTTATAGGGATGTAGAGAACTAAGGCCTTTGGTGGGTTGGGGTCAAGACGAGATACTATTACAACAGGTCGCGTTTTGGCAGCCAGTCCTAAATCAACTAGCCACACTTCACCGGGTTTCGGGTTCGTCAATTATATCTAATACCTCCTGCTCAACCAATCTAGAACGGAGAAGTTCTAACGCGTCTTGGTCTGCTAATTCGATAATCTCGACAAGATAACGTCGCACCTGTTCAACAGTTGCCGGTTGCCATTGACGCAGTTTAATTTCCAGTTCTTGAATCAGGGCATCCATATTTTAGTTTTGAAAGCATTTATTATCAGGATAACATGGGTCTAAGTAGGGTCTGCTGAATAAATCTAAAAAGTACCAGGCATGGGAGTGATCAGGGGGAAAATTCAGGTACTTTTTCCCTGAAAATTAGGTAGTTGACCACCTGAAAATCGGTAAAACCCATCCCCCATCCCCCATCCCCCATCCCCCAACCCCCAACCCCCACCGAAAAACTTTTTCAGCAGACCCTAAGTAAAAGGAAAATCGTCAAAGTAATGATCGATATCAATCGGGAACCACTCCCCGTCTAATACCTGTTCGAGGGAGAAAGGAGGCTCGACGGGAATCGCGTCGCCAGTGACGGTTTTCGCTTGTATTAGGGTTTTCCGAGCGTTCGAGTAGGCTTTTTGAAAATAATCCCGCGCGTGGTTGGTGAGAGTAGTGGTTTCTAGCCACTCTCCTAGTTGAGTTCGGAAACTGGCAATTTCTCCTACCCAGTGACAGACGTTGCGTTCTCGCTCCCGTTCCGATTTGTGATAAGCTAACTTAAACAGGTGTTCGATCAGCCTAGTTAATAAACTCTCTACAGCCCTTCTGTCACTTTTACCCATGCACTCCACTTCCTCGATCAGATTTTCCCAGTCCACGTCATCAAACTTTTTTAGCTTTAAAAGTTCGGCGGTTTTGGAAGCCCAAAGAACAAAATCCTGATCGTATAATGCTTTCATTGATAAAGCTGTTTCTACTGCCATAGTTTCGTTCCAACTCCTAATAAAACTATTTCTTTAGCTTAACTTTAACTAGCGCAAACCCTTTTAACTTTTTTATCTTTTACTAAATATTATAACTCGATCTGATCAGACGTTATACAATAAATCTTGTCCCTCGATCGCATTGTCCCATGACTACCCCCTTCACTGCCGCAGAAATTGCCTCAGAAGGCATCAAACCCGAAGAATACGAAGACATAGTCAAAAGACTGGGAAGACACCCCAACAAAGCCGAATTAGGAATGTTTGGCGTGATGTGGTCAGAACACTGCTGTTATAAAAACTCCCGGCCGCTCCTCAAACAATTCCCCACCACTGGCGAAAAAATTCTCGTCGGTCCCGGAGAAAATGCCGGAGTAGTGGATTTAGGCGATGGATTGCGATTAGCCTTTAAAATCGAGTCCCATAATCATCCTTCTGCGGTGGAACCCTTTCAAGGTGCCGCTACCGGAGTCGGAGGCATCCTGCGGGATATTTTTACCATGGGGGCCCGTCCCATTGCTATCCTCAACTCCCTCCGTTTTGGTAACTTGGAAGATGCCCGCAATCGTCGCATTTTTGCCGGAGTCGTGGAAGGGATAAGTCATTATGGCAATAGTGTCGGCGTTGCCACGGTGGGCGGCGAGATATACTTCGATAATGCCTACAATGGCAATCCTCTGGTTAATGCCATGGCTTTAGGGCTAATGGAAACCGAGGAAATCGTCAAATCTGGGGCAAAAGGCCTAGGAAACCCAGTTTTATACGTTGGTTCTACCACAGGCCGCGACGGTATGGGAGGGGCAAGTTTTGCCAGCGCCGAATTAACCGATAAATCTATGGATGACCGGCCCGCGGTGCAAGTGGGCGACCCTTTTCTGGAAAAATCCCTGATAGAAGCTTGTTTAGAGGCATTTAAGACCGGCGCGGTGGTGGCGGCCCAGGATATGGGGGCCGCGGGGATCACCTGTTCTACTTCCGAGATGGCGGCCAAGGGAGGGGTGGGAATTGAATTAGACCTCGATAAAATCCCCGTCCGAGAAACCGGGATGGTTCCCTACGAATATCTGCTATCGGAATCCCAAGAAAGAATGTTATTTGTGGCGGAATCGGGACGAGAAGGCGAATTAATCGAGATTTTCCAACGTTGGGGACTTCAGGCTGTGGTCGCTGGCCAGGTAATTGCCGAACCGATCGTCCGTATATTATTTAAAGGGGAAATTGCCGCCGAAATTCCTGCCACGGCCCTAGCGGATAACACTCCGATTTATCATCGGGAATTACTAACAGAACCGCCAGAATACGCCCAAAAAGCTCAATTATGGCAAGATAGCACGATTCCTATTCCCGAATCCTATAACGAGATTTTATTAAAACTGCTCGATAGTCCCTCGATTGCTTCAAAACGCTGGGTTTATCGTCAATATGATCATCAAGTCCAGAATAACACCGTTATTCTCCCCGGGGGGGCCGATGCGGCCGTGATTCGCGTGCGTCCTCTGGGTGCTAATCCCGCAAATTCTCGGCGAGGTGTAGCGGCGACTACAGATTGTAATCCGCGATATGTTTATCTTGATCCCTATAACGGAGCTAAGTTGGCCGTGGCAGAAGCGGCCAGAAACCTTAGTTGTGTTGGTGCTGACCCCATTGCTGTCACGGATAATCTCAATTTCGGAAGTCCAGAGAATTCAATCGGTTATTGGCAATTAGCCACTGCTTGTCAGGGTATTGCCGAAGCTTGTCGGGAAATGAATACACCGGTGGCTGGGGGTAATGTCTCTTTGTACAACGAAACCGTTGATGCAGCTGGCAGCCCCCAGTCTATTTATCCCACTCCCGTGATTGGGATGGTGGGATTAGTGCCGGATATAGAGCAAATTTGCGGCCAAGGTTGGCAAAAAGCGGG
This sequence comes from Microcystis aeruginosa Ma_SC_T_19800800_S464, assembly GCA_007095785.1. Taxonomy (GTDB): domain Bacteria; phylum Cyanobacteriota; class Cyanobacteriia; order Cyanobacteriales; family Microcystaceae; genus Microcystis; species Microcystis aeruginosa_E. The sequence continues at coordinate 2,612 of SFBL01000203.1, read as the reverse complement.
GGATTTAATCTATATTTTGGGTTTCTCCTTGCCAACTATCGGCGCTTCCGAATATTTAGCCGTTATTCATGGTTTGGTGACGGGAAAACCACCGGTAATTGATTTTGAATTAGAAAGAAAGGTACAAGCGGCCTGTCGTCGGGGAATTCGCGCCGGTTGGGTGAAATCTGCCCACGATTGCGCGGAGGGAGGTTTAGCCACTGCCCTGGCAGAATGCTGTATTAGTGGCCAATTAGGGGCGGAAATTGACCTTTCTTGGCACAATCAAGGCCGTTTTGATGCGGTGTTATTCGGGGAATTAGCTAGTTGCATTATTGTCTCCGTTTCCCCCGAAAATCAGCAAGATTGGGAAGAATATCTAAAGACACAATTAGGAGACTATTGGCAAATAACTGGCAAAGTTAGCGAAAAAAGCGATAATCTTTTAATTCTTGACCGGAATAAACAACCGGCGATCGATGTTAGTCTAGAAACTATACAGCAAGTTTGGTCAAAAGCGATCGAAAGAAGACTTTAGGGAAGGAAACAGGAGTCGGTCGTCGGGAGTGAGGAAATGGGGAAATGGGGAAATGGGGAAATGGGGAAATGGGGAAATGGGGAAATGGGGAATTTCAGCTAAAACCCTAACACCCCAAAACCCCAAAACCCCAAAACCCTAACACCCCAAAACCCTAACACCCCAAAACCCTAACACCCAACACCTGATAACTGGATAACTGTTCCCAAATCCCCTGAAATAAGGTGTTAAAAAGAGATTAAGATAAGTTAAGATTTTGTATCAAAAGTAGCCCCAAGCCCCAGTCCTCTCATGTCTAGCCATCCCGACTCATCCCTATTCTTGAACCGCGTCGATAAGCCTGAAGAAGCCTGTGGAGTTTTTGGACTCTATGCCCCCGAGGAAGAAGTAGCAAAACTGACCTATTTCGGACTCTATGCTCTGCAACACCGAGGACAGGAATCGGCAGGTATTGCCACCTACGACGGGGAAACGGTGCATTGTTACAAAGAAATGGGCTTAGTTTCCCAAGTTTTTAACGAAACTGTCCTTAAAACCTTGCCCGGTACCCACGCCGTCGGTCATACTCGTTACTCTACCACCGGTTCTAGCCGTCGCGCTAATGCTCAACCTGCTGTGATCGAAACCCGTTTAGGTAAACTTTCCCTAGCACATAATGGCAATTTAGTCAATACTTTTGAGTTAAGAAATGTATTAGAAAAGCGCGGTTGTGATTTCGTCACCACCACCGACTCGGAAATGATTGCCGTCGCTATCGGCCAGGAAGTGGATAGTGGCAAGGATTGGATAGAAGCGGCGATCGATGCCTTTAGCTATTGTAGCGGGGCTTACAGCCTAGTTATCGGCACACCGACGGGAATTATCGCGGCGCGGGATCCCAATGGTGTCAGACCGTTAGTAATTGGGGTTTTGCAAGAAGAAGGCAATCCCCCTCGTTATGTTTTAGCTTCGGAAACCTGCGGATTAGATATTATCGGGGCCGATTATCTACGGGATGTGCAGCCGGGGGAATTAGTTTGGATTAGTGAAGATGGCTTATCTTCGGTGGATTGGGCCATGAAACCGGAGAAAAAATTGTGTGTTTTCGAGATGATTTATTTTGCTCGTCCCGATAGCATTGTTCACGAGGAATCTTTATATACTTATCGGGTACGTTTGGGGGAACAATTAGCCAAAGAGTCGCCGGTAGAAGCAGATATGGTGATGGGAGTTCCCGATTCTGGTATTCCAGCTGCGATCGGATTTTCGCGCATTTCTGATATTCCCTACGCGGAAGGATTGATTAAAAATCGTTATGTGGGACGGACTTTTATTCAACCAACCCAACACATGAGAGAGTCGGGAATTAAGATGAAATTGAATCCTTTAAAGGATGTTTTACAGGGAAAAAGAGTTATTATTGTTGATGATTCGATCGTGCGGGGAACCACTAGCCGGAAATTAGTTAAAGCTTTACGCGATGCTGGAGCAAGAGAAGTTCACATGAGAATATCTTCACCTCCGGTGACTCATCCCTGTTTTTATGGCATTGATACGGACAATCAAGAGCAATTAATTGCGGCAACTAAATCGGTGGCGGAAATTCAGGCACAAATCGGGGTGGATAGTTTAGCTTATCTCAGTCAAGATGGAATGTTAACAGCGACGAAGGAAGATCCGAAAACCTTCTGTACTGCTTGTTTTAATGGCGATTATCCGATTCCTGTACCCGATAATGTTAAGCGATCGAAGTTGATCTTAGAAAAAGTTAAATAATACCACTTTTCTAAAGTAATAGCAGAGATAGTTAATTACCCTCACCCCCTTGCCCCCCGACATCGGGGGGCAAGGGGGGGGAGAGGGACACGAATAAAGAAAAATGGTATTGTAAAGTTTCAATACAAATATAGTCAGATATAGTCAGGCATGGTAATATACAGACATGAAACTATCAGACTATGCAAAAAAAGCAGGAATAAGTTATCGAACGGCTTGGCGGTGGTGGAAACAAGGGAATTTAACAGGTTATCAATTGCCTTCTGGTACAATTATCATAACGGATGACAACCATTCAAAACCCGACTTGATAGCTTGCATTTATGCAAGAGTTTCCAGC
>SFBL01000202.1 GCA_007095785.1 Microcystis aeruginosa Ma_SC_T_19800800_S464 | reverse complement strand
AGAGCGGCCGAAGACCCGGAATTTGAAACCTTCTACACTAAAAATATTCTGCTTAACGAAGGTCTGAGAGCTTGGATGGCTCCCCAAGACCAACCCCACGAAAACTTTATCTTCCCTGAAGAAGTATTACCTCGCGGTAACGCTCTCTAAAGATGGCCAGAAAATTTACCGAATAGAGGGAAGGGTGAAGTTAAATCACCCTTCTTTTTTGTTGATTAAGGCACTTCAAGCGCTACTACTCATTTTCTGGATACCCCTGTAAGATAAACTAGAGAATTTCTGGGAGATAAAGACAATGTTTCGCCAAATTTTATTATCTAGTCTCGGTTTGTTGCTAATTTGTCCCTTGGGGAGCGAGCCAGCAGCGGCCAGAACCACGAGAATTAATTGTGAAAGTCAAAGCGGTCGCACTACTCGCTGTCCCGTTAACGCTAGATGGGCCCAAGTAAGATTAACCCGCACTCGCTCCGCTGCTCCCTGTGAGGGTAATTGGGATTTCCAAAACGGCAATATTGTGGTCAGAAATGGTTGTCGGGGCGAGTTTGAGGTACGCATCGACGACCATGACGGTAATTTTGGTGGCGGTTGGGATGGTAATGTTTACGAAGAATTTCGCCTCCCCAATATCGGTCGTTTTGTCGTTGATCGCCGCAGTTATTATGATAGTGGCAGAATTAGAGAATTTGATGCGATCGTTAATGGCAGTCGCGAGCGTTGGTGGGCCAATTGTCGTGGTGGCGAACTCGGCAGCGGTAGTCGTCGCATCCGCTCATCCCGGGAAATCGATCGAGTAGTGGACTTTGTTTGTGAGGATCGGGGTTAAATAGCTAGATAGCTAAAATGAGTAACTTTTACTGAAGATAGATTTTAGGAACGTTATCAGGTAAGCTAAGATGCACTTTAACCGCCTATCCTTAGATTACCTGAATCTCTCCCCATCTCTTGACTTGCCTCGAACAGTGGCTTGAGAAAACTAAAATCCTTAAGATAACTGCTGTAAGAAACCCGTTTTCTTGATCTGCTGCTAGAATTCAAGTAGATTGGAGGAAAATATATGGAGCCTGCAAACACCTTAGATGCTCTAATGCTCAAAACCATCATCAAGGAAGGCGTTCGCGAAGTTATGCGGGAAGAATGGTTGAAATTCTTCGAGATGCTGATTCCCTATGTTGATGATATAGAACAAGCTGACATAGAAGCAAACTTTAATCCTGTTGATTACAAAGACGACAGCTTCCTTGATATTACAGGCTGGTTTAATCGTGAAGATCAGGATCAGTAGATCAGCCAATAAATTTTTGGAGAAACTAGATGCCAATAGCCGAAAATCTGTTTTGACTAAAATTGGTATTCTCAAAACCTGCCTTGAAACTCAAAACGTTTATCCCCCTGAAGAACTTGATATAAAAAAACTTAAAGGTGAGTTAAAAGGATTCTCCAGAATTCGTGTTGGCAAAATGCGAGTTATTTTTGAAATCGTCAAGGAGACAGACGAAATCTTTATTTATGAGATTAACTTTAGAGGCAATATTTACGATTAATTAAGCGATTAGCAACGTTCGGATTTACCAATTATTTTCGATACTTCTTTCCGCAGCTATCTAACTTTCATGGGTTAATTTAGCCAATACTGCTTCTTCTTCGTCAGCAAAGTCTCCAGCTTCGACTTGGGCCACTGCTTTCTTAGTTTTCTCGCCAGCAGCCAGAATAATCACCCGATCTGGACGATTACTAGACTTCTGGCATGATTAACTTTTGAGAGTTCAAAAATGAGAAAAATAGGGATGAAGTTGCCTAAAATTTCTTTATGCTTAGTTCTCCTGACTACTGGCTCCTTACTCTGAGATTTACTGGTCACTGATCACTGATTAGAGAATACCCGCGTTAGAAAGACCGAGAACCAGTCCCGCACCGAGAATATGGCCAAAACTCATGGTAGCCAATAATTCCGGCAGACCGAAGCTTTTTTTCGACGCTAACTGCGGCAAGGGTAAAGCAGGACCTGCTCCGGTATTTTGGATGGCAAAATAACCGATAACGAAGGCTACTAGGTTAGCTAAGGTCATGGTAATGCCGACGGATAAATTCCAGGGAATGGTTTGAGCGGTCGCTAAAAGTAAGGCGGAAGGGATCATTGGCGCTCCAGTCTTGATAAGATTTTGTTAATCACAGGGCATTATAAAAAGCTCTTGACCCAAAACTGCTTTTTGTTTGAATACTTAACAGTTTTTGTAACGTTTTGCGAATAAGATTAAATGCGAATTAAAATTTGCGGCATTACCCAACCAGACCAAGGACAAGCGATCGCTAATTTAGGAGCTACGGCCTTAGGTTTTATCCTCGTACCGAGTTCGCCTCGTTATGTCAATATCGAGCAAATTAACGCTATTATCGCCGCAATACCCGACAAAATTGATTTTATCGGTGTTTTTGCCGACGAGCAACCCGAAATTATTCAGCAAATAATTTTTAAAACTCCCTTGACAAGTGTGCAGTTACATGGTAGCGAATCTCCCGAATATTGCCAAAGGTTGCGGCAATTATTACCCGACCGGGAAATTATCAAGGCTTTGCGGATCAAAGACAGAGAAAGTTGGGAAAAGTCGGCAATTTACTTTAATAGCGTCGATACTTTACTTTTAGATGCCTACCATCCCCAATTACTCGGCGGTACGGGACATACCTTAGACTGGCAAGCCTTAGCCAGTTTTTCGCCCCCCTTGCCCTGGTTTCTCGCCGGAGGACTCAACCCCGATAATATTAGTGAAGCTTTAACCAGGCTGCACCCCAATGGCATTGATGTCTCTAGCGGCGTTGAGCGATCGCCTGGTGATAAAGACCTCAAAAAAGTCGCCCTCTTGTTGGAGCGACTGCAAACATTCCGTTATTAGGGGATAGGGGATAGGGGATAGGGGATGGGGGATAGGGGATAGGGGATGGGGGATAGGGGATAGGGGATGGGGGATAGGGGATGGGGGATGGGGGATGGGGGATGGGGGATGGGGGATGGGGAAATTTCAACTAAATTACCCCATTTCCCCATCTCCGGGACTAGAAGAAATTAGGTTTATGACGGATCAGGTTAAGATACTCCTCGCGGGTTTTTTGCTCGTCTTGGAAAACTCCTAACATGGCGCTGGTGACGGTCCAAGATCCCGGTTTCTGCACCCCGCGCATTACCATGCACATATGAGTTGCTTCCATGACGACTGCAACCCCTTGGGGGTCGAGAATTTCTTGAATCGCTTCGGCAATCTGACGGGTGAGGCGCTCTTGAACCTGTAAACGACGGGAATACATTTCCACAATGCGGGCTAATTTACTTAATCCGACCACCTTTTGGTTAGGAATATAGGCAACGTGGGCCCGCCCCATGAAGGGTAACATATGATGTTCACAGAGACTAAAGAAGTCAATATCGCGCACTAATACCATCTCATTATGACCTTCATCGAAGATCGCACCATTAACGAGAGTTTCTAGGGATTGTTGATAGCCCTGGGTGAGAAACTGCATCGCTTCGGCCACCCGTTTGGGGGTTTTTAATAAACCTTCTCTTTCGGGATCTTCCCCCACCGAGATGAGGATATTTCTGACCGCATCCATCATCTGTTCTTTGTTTTCGTCAGAAGTTGGATGAATTTGGGCGGTTTTGCCATTGTGGGTGTTGCGATCGGGGCTAGTGGTTACGCGTGCTTGAATAGCGTCGGTTAAATTACCGTTTAAACCGTTAGAAGAAGCTATGGTCATAATGAAGAGGCCTGTAGGCGAATTGATTGATAAATAGAAGTATTTCGGGTTATAATGCCCCCGCACTGGGCATAATGGTCATCGTTTCCACTACGGCCTGTTTGGGCAGTAACACCGCTTGCAGAATTGCCTGAGCGATGATATCTGGGGTTAACATGGCCGAGCGATCGAAATCTGCTTTGACGCTATCGCTGTCCCAGATGGGAGTATTGACAGCCCCGGGGATGATAATCGTGACGCGAATGGCGTTAGCCCGCTCCTCGAGTGCTAAAATGCGAGAAAATGCCACTAATCCAGCTTTGCTGACACTATAAGCCCCCCAATCAGGAAAAAAATTATCGGCGGCGATCGAGGAAACATTAATGATCGTGCCTCCTCCCTGTTGACGCATGGCGGGTAAAATCCCCTGCACACACTGGTAAACACTGGTTAAATTCAGGTCGATCACCCGCTGCCAGTCTGACAAAGGTGTGTCAGCTAAGGGATTTGTGTAACCCATGCCAGCATTATTGATCAGGATATCGATCGGTCCAGATTCTCGGGCGATTTTAGCGATCCTAGGGGCTACTTCCGGGATATCTGCCAAATCTAAGGGGTAAGCTTGGGCTGATACGCCTAAATCTGCCGCCATTGCCGTCACGGTTGCCAATTTTTGCTGATTGCGACCGATTAAAACCAGATTAATTCCCGCCTTGGCGAAAGCGAGGGCGGTTTCTTTGCCGATGCCGCTACTGGCTCCAGTGATCAGCGCTCGCTGTTGACGAATAACAGAGTTCATGGTATAATCTGAAGTCTCTTAATTCCGGGTAGTTAGGGCAAAATTTTGGCGGTTAGGGGAACCCTAGAAAGGTTTAAGGGAGTTGGGTTGGATCGGAGCAATTTTTCTCGCACCAAAACGACTGCCACCACCCAGGGTGGAGGGGAGCATTGACTATCAGGTAGGTTCAAGATTAAGAATCGTTACAAAATTTTACCTAGCTAATTATAGCACCGTTAAGTCAGGGATCAATAATCTTTGTGTATATTCAGATATCTAACCAGCGAGGGGAAAAAGCGGACTGGTTGGCGAGAATTCTTGAGGCTGCCTTGAAACTCCCCCCTCCTGCGCTGAAAACTACTCACCGGAGGAGATGGCAGCGGTGGGTTGAGTGCGATTGACAATCACCACTCGATCGCCGACAACGGGACTTCTAGCGAGGAGAATTCCCTCGTTATCCTTCATTTCCAAGCGCCGAAAATCGAGACTTTGGCAACGTTGAAAAACCGAATTAGCCAATTTATCCTGTTGTGATGCCTCCAGACTATACCAATTATCGCCCAAAATAACTACTAGACGACTAGCCAAAAAGTCCGCTTCTATAGTAGAAATAATCCCGGTGGGATAACGAGTAGTTAAATCGGTAATTTCTTCTTGAATAGCTGCGACTAAACTTTGTTCGGGAGTTAATCGCGGTTTTGCTTTAGTAATCGGGACGGGAATCGGTGCCTCTGGTGCGGTTAATTCTGGGGGAGTTTCGATAATTTCCCCAGCTGCTGGTGGGGGACTAGGGATAACTTCGGGCATATTTTCGGCAATTTCCGCCGGATTTTTCGGTAAACTGATGACGGCTACTAAGAGGATAGTGACTAAACTTCCTGTTAACAAGCCGGTGATTAACCAATCGGGAATTTTTTCGCTAATTCCCCCTGGTAAAAGTCGGCGGATTTTGTTCAAAATCGCCGTCCACCACCCTTCCACCTGCTCGAAATCTGGTAAAATATCGTCAATTCCCTCCGCTGCTGCTATGGCAGAATCTGGGGTTAAAATTTGCTCAACTTCTGCGAATTCGTCTGGTTTTAAAGCAGCGGCTAACTGTTGCGTTGAGTTAAGAAGATTATCCACAGCAACTTTTGGGGGTAACACTGTCCCCGTTCCCGTGTTAAGTTGGGAAACGATCGAATTTAACTGCTCGATCGCCTCTTGTAGTCGGATCACCGTTTCTGCTTGGCTGAAATTCTCTCGCTCATTTGGTTGAGTCATAATCTTTCTTAACTCGCTGCCATTCTTTTTCAAAATATCATTCTATGCGCCGTTTTCTCGGTTTTTTAACCAGTATTTTCCTTGTCTTCCTGACTGCTTGTGGTAGTGTCACTCCCCCGCAAGAATTTGCTCCTGACGGAGAAATCGTCGCCAAAGCCCTTTTATTACAATTTCGTCACACATCCGATCGCCTTAGTCAATCTTTACAGATCGATCAGCCGCCGGTAAAAATTGCTAAAATTAATGTCACCAGTCTGGAACCGATTTATGTGGGCAATTTGCCCGCTTATCACTTGCAGGGGGATTACGATCTAACTCTACAATTGCCCCATCAAAAAGATACCAAACAACACAACAATTTTGATCTTTATTTACAAAGACAGATCGAGGGGAAAACTTGGCGTTTACTGGAAGAAGTTGCCTCGCAATGGCGCAGCTATTTAGTGAGATAACCGGAAAAAGCCCGGGGATTTTGCTAAGTAGCTGGTTATAATTCAATTGAAGATAGATTTTGGGTTCGATCCCCCCTGTCCCCCTTGATAAGGGGGGTGCCGATAGGTGGGGGGATCTACCCTTAATAAGGGGGGTGTCTGACAGTTTTTAACACCCAACTACTTATAGTCTTTATCAGCAATGACAATCCTCAAAGGGAAAAGCGATTATGATTACCTGTCCTCGTTGTCAGCACAAGGTCGATAGTCAAGCCTTACAATGTCCCTACTGTTCTAATATTTTAAAGGCCTATGGTCATCCCGGCATGACCCTGCATCAAGCTGTCACTGGCGAGTTTTTGTGTGAAACTTGTCTGTATCATGGCGATGATAGCTGTAATTTTCCCCAACGTCCCTACGCTACCAGCTGCACTTTATACAAAAATAGCCAAATAATAGCCGAAAAAATTCCTCCTCTCCCTCTCCCTAGGGTTTTTAAAAATTGGTGTCTCAGAAATAAGGGATTATTGCTATTATTAACCCTGATTTTGGGCAGTATTGCTCTGGCTTTTATAAACTCACGTCGTTAATTTTTTTGCTGGCGATCGAGCCTTGATATAGATCTAGATCGAACCAGAAAGTTGTGCCAATTCCCACTTCACTAATCAAATGAATTTGACTATAGTGTTTTTCGATAATATTTTTGACGATCGATAATCCTAATCCCGTCCCTTCTAGGGTATGAACGCGATTTTCTACCCGATAGAAGCGATCAAATATGGCACTTTGATCCTCGGCATCGATGCCAATACCAGTATCGGATACCTCCACGCGAATTTTGAGAGTTTCTTGGGGATTATCTTGGCTTATTTTATAGGCACGAATCACCACTTTCCCGCCGGCCGGAGTAAATTTTAGCGAGTTACCGACTAGATTAGTTAATACCTGTAAGAGTAGATCGTAATGGCCTAAAATTGGTAGTAAATTGGCTTCAATTTCCGAGCTTAATTCTAGCCCTTTATCCCTAGCATTGAGTTGATAGGTTCTTAGAGTTTGTTCGATTAATTGTCCGATATCGAGCGCATCTAAGTTATAGTTGCGGGAGGATTCTAACCGAGAAAGATCGAGAACATCATTAACTAAACGAGTTAACCGATCGGTTTCATGATTGGCGGTTTCTAAAAACTCTCTTTTTTCTGTATCGCTGAGATCCTCACCAAATTCTGTTAGGGTTTCAATAAAAGATTTGATGTTAAATAAAGGGGTTCTTAACTCATGGGAAACATTGCTGATAAATTGACTTTTTGCCTCATTTAATTCTGTTTCTCTGGTGATATCCTGTAGCGTCATGGCAATTCCCCGAACATTCTCCCGGTACTGATCGAATACCTGAGTTAACAAAATGCGAATTGTGCAGGGTTTTGGATGAGTTAAAGATAATCTAAATTCCGCTGGGGCATAGTTATTATTTTCCTGATCAATAACAGCATTTTTCTGATTTTGATTAGCGGATTCTTCTGGTTGGAGGGTTTCTCCTGCCGCAATTTGATAGAGAGGTTTAGTTAGTTTAACCGTTAACTCCGAAGGAAAAAGATGTAGGACATTTTGACCGATAATCTCCTGATCTTCCCAGCCAAATATTTCCCGAGCTGCGGGATTAATTAATAATAATTGAAAGTTCGTGTCTAAGAGAATTGCTCCATCAGCAATAGTGGACATTAACGTATCTAGTTTGGCTTTTTCGGCGGTCATTTCCTCGATATTTTGTTCCTCGTATCGTTCTAACTTTTCTGCCATTTCATTAAAACTGAGAATTAATTCTCCTAACTCTCCTCCCAGGGGTAAATCAACGCGCTGCTTAAAATTTCCCGCTGCAATATTTTTGACCCCGACTAATAACTCCTTGATTGGTTTGGTGATAGTTAAAGCATTAAAAACTGCCCCGAGAATCACCATCGCCCAAATCGAGACAAAAACAGCAATAGTAACATCCCGGGTTAGATTAGAAGAAGCCACCACAATAGCGTTAGGATTGATCCCGATCGCTAATACTCCCAAATATTTGCCTTCATGATTCAAGGGAACAAAGACATCGGTTACTTCACCGTCGGGGGTTTTATGCTGACGGATGAGGGGAGTTTCCCCATTTTCGCCATAATTTTCCGGTAATTGAATGCGACGCTCGATCGTCAGGGAGTTCTTAACTTCGGCGGTAGAATAGGGAATACCGAAAAATATTTCACCCTCCTCGTTAGCGTAGATCAAATAACGAACACTGGAGGTACTACTATAAAAACGGGCTGAAAAACGGGCTAAATCGGTTAAATTGTCCTCAGCAATGAGGGGGGAGACATTAGCGGCTAATAACAGCCCTAAATCCCGGCCAAAACGGGTATCATTGAGACGGACATCCTGCTGGATTGTGTTAACCGCCCAAAAGGTTAAACCACTCATCAACAAGGAAACGGCTAAAGTAGCAGCAGCCATCAATTTAGTTTGGAGGGTGAATTCAGACCACCAACGGGCGATCGCTTCTCGGAGAATGGGCAGAAAATTAAACACGGTTAGGCAGCATTAATCTGTATTTTTGACGACTCTATCGCTCAAATCGCGGGTTAACACGATCATCTTAACTCATTATTAAGCTGGTAGCGGTTAAGCTGGCAGTAATCTCACCTAAGTCTCCGAGAAAGTCAAGAAATGCCCAAAAGCGCCAAGAGTTCTAATTTTAGCTACCCCTGGTACCTCTGTGGTGTAAATACTGAACACACCTAAATTTTGCCGTTGACTAGAGGTTTCGATCGCTGGTTTTAAGATTTGATTTTTGATCACATTTCTGGCTGCCACTGGCAAAGAATCGATCGAGTCACAGAGACTGATTTTCTCGCAAGCGATTTTGTCGGCATGAGCGAGGAGTTTTTCGGCGGCGTATTCGCTGTAAAGTTCTTGGGGGGGATTGGTAAATCCCATCACCCCCGCTACTAACCCTAGGGCGATCGCTCCCTTGAAGAAATTACCCCCCATAGCTACTTAGCTCCTTGATTTTGTCTTCTCACTCTAATTTTGACAAGACATTTCCGATCTGGCTAGGGAGCGGTGTTAATTTCTTAAACCAATACCGGGTGCATAGCACTCTAGTACATTTCCCGTGAGACTGCAACTAACTAACAGATAATCACAGTGAGAACAGGCGGTGCTAACGAGATGGTGTTCTAAAATATGCTGTCTTTCGGCAAAATTTCCACAATTAGGACAGCGTACTTGTTGCAGGGTGATCATAGCAAACCTCATTAATTAGTTATCTTCTGTATGTAAAGCTAGTTTTTCTTGATCCCAATCGGTTTAAGTCTATTTTTTCCTTGATCCCCATTATGGAGTCGATCATCTGATCTTGCTAGTAATTTTTACTAAACTTTGCAATTTTTCTTGAAAAATTTAATAATTTCTTTCTAGGGTTTTTCACCGTGATCGGATATGTGTCGGTAATTTTGGGGAAGAGAAAGCCGGAAAGTGAACTCTTAAACTGCTGATCCCTTACTGCTATAATTACGGCTGAGATTATTAATTATCCTATGAAGTACGCTCTGGTTCACGAGTGGTTAACCCCAAAAGCGACGGGGGGATCGGAATTAGTGGTTAGGGAGATTTTACAATGTCTAGAGGCGGATTTATACGCTTTGATCGATTTTGAGTCCACTAATCCCGATAGTTATCTCTATGGTCGCTCGATCGGGACAACTTTTCTGCAAAATTTCCCGAAAGCGAGAAATGGCGTACAAAAATACTTACCTTTTCTTCCCCTAGCGATCGAGCAGTTAAATTTAGAGGATTATGATGTAATTTTATCCTCCTCCCATTGTGTGGCTAAAGGGGTTTTAATCCGACCAGATCAGGTTCACATTTGTTACTGTCACACTCCGATGCGTTATGCTTGGGATTTAACTTTTGACTATCTGGCTAATAGTAAGTTAGGACAGGGATTACCCGGTATTTTCACCCGTTATCTCTTGCATGGTTTGCGTCAGTGGGATGTGATTTCTGCTAATCGTGTGGACTATTTTATAGCTAATTCCCACCACACCGCTAGACGAATTTGGCGCTGTTATCGACGGGAGGCAAAGGTTATTTATCCTCCCGTACAAATTGAGCGTTTTCCCTACCAAGAGAAAAAAGAAGATTTTTATTTAGTAGTTTCTCGTTTGGTTAGTTATAAAAAAGTCCCTTTAATTGTGGAAGCATTTAATCAATTGGGATTACCCCTAGTGGTTATTGGAGATGGTCCTCAGATGGCTTTAATTCGACAGTTAGCGAGGGATAATATTCAGATTTTAGGTGCGGTTTCTGATCGAATAGTAGCAGAATATATGTCGAGAGCAAAAGCGTTTATTTATGCTGCTTGTGAGGATTTTGGTATTGCTTTAGTGGAAGCGCAAGCTTGTGGCACTCCCGTGATTGCATTTGCTGCCGGAGGTGCTTTAGAAACCGTGCGGGATTTGCGGGAAAATTCTCCCCAGGGAACAGGATTACTTTTTGGGGAACAAAATCCCCAATCTTTGGTAGAAGCAGTTAAATATTTTGTGGATCACGGTGATAAAATTGCTCCAGAAAGTTGTCGGCAACAGGCTAATAGATTTACTCCTGAAATCTTTCAAAGTAACTATAGTTTATTTGTCGAGGAGCATTCAATGTCTCAAAGTTATTGCTAAGTTTAATTAGATCAGTTATAGCGGTGTGCAGTCGTATGAGGTACAGTGTCACGAGCTATAAACCATGCCAGGCAAAGCTTGGTCTGTATCTCACTCAAGCGCTTACCGCTATATCTTAATGGAGAGCTACGAGGTTTTCGTTTTAGGGAGTCAGTCATCGGTGGTCGATAACAAATTAGGTTACACTTTATTTTGATGAGAAACGCTGTAAAAGAGGGCGAAGGCAATTCGCCCCTACAATAATATCATTTCCTCAATGGTGGGAGTGCATCACCTGCGCTCAAAATGTAATATTATGGATATTTCTCGAAAGTAGATATCTAGCCAACGCTGATAGCTTACCGTGGTGATTGTGATGACAGAAAAGCGAGGATTATAGCCGTGCCTTGGAATCGAGTTAATCAATGGGTAGAAAGACGCTCTTTAGGGGCCTTAGAATCAGCTTATCAGAGAGCGCTGAAAATTAAAGCGATCGAAGATCAACATTTTGGGGGACAAAAAATTTCCCCGGCTGCCGTGGGAGGAAAAAGTGTTTATGATTACTTTCAAAGTACCCTAGAGCGAGAATTATTACAGATACGTCTCGATTTAACCCAAGTGCGTCTGGGGAATTTTGTCAATCCGCAAACTAACCCAGAAAATAATAACATCCTAGGGACTTTAAAGACGATCGAGGATATTATCGGTAAATATCGCCTAGATTTAGGGGAATTGCTGCCCCCATTACCGAATAATCAAACCCCAAATCTGCCTAATACCAATCTCACCAGTGATAACCCCAGGGATAAAGATAACCAGATAATTTCTCCTGCAACCAGTAATAAATTTTTTAACTTCCAGCAAGAATTAACCCCCGAATACGAACAAACTGTCATCAAACAACTCCGTACCCTGCGACAGCAGCAGCGCATCGCTATTCGTTTTATCCTGATTATTATTTTAGTTCCTCTCTCGGTACAGGTTATTAGTAGAAACTTTATTTTTAGCCCTGTTTTAAACTATTTTGGTGTGGATAGAGCGAAAATATCAGAAGTTTATATTTCTCAGGAAATTGGCGAAAAATATCTCCAAGAATTTGCTAGACTTCAGGAAATTGAAGAAATCAAGCAGGTTTTAGGAGTAGCAAAAGTAGGGAATGAATCAGAAGAAACCTTTCGGGAACAGGTGCAAGAATTATTCAGAGAAGCGGGTTATGAAAGTCAAGATGGGTGGAAAAACTTACTCTCCGATATTACCGGATTAATAGCCTTTATCGCCATCTTAATTTTTGGTCGTCAACAATTGGCGATTACGCGAGCTTATGTTAGTCGTTATTTTCTCAGCTTAAATGATATCACCAAAGCCTTTATCTTTATCCTCTTTACCGATATATTTGTCGGGTTTCACTCGGCGGAGGGTTGGACGGTAATCCTAGAAACTTTGTTCCGGCACTTTGGTTGGCGCGAGAATATTACATTTATTAGCTTGTTTGTGGCCACTGTTCCCGTTATCCTAGATACCATCTTTAAACTATTAATATTTAACTATCTGACTCGTAAATCTCCCACCGCCGCAACTATCCTAGAAAAAATGAACCAGTAACGCCCTATGATCCTCAGTATTGCCGATAATTTCATTAAAAGACCCGTTCTGACCACAGTTTGCTCGATTTTAATCGTTTTGATCGGGGCGATCGCTATTCCCTTTTTACCCTTAGAAAAACTGCCCCAGTTGGCATTTATTCAGGTAGCGGTGAATGCCAACTATTTGGGAACCGATGCCAAAACCGTACAGGATAACGTTACCACGGTACTCGATCGCCAGATTAACGGAACAGAACAGATTGTTTATATGCAGTCCCAGAGTACCAACACGGGACAAAGTACGGTGAATGTCTATTTCCCAGTAGAAATGGATCGTAACATTGCCCAAGTCCTGGTACAAAACCGCGTCAGTACCGCCGCCGCTAGTTTACCGGAAGAAGTGAACCGGCAGGGGGTGACCACTAATACCCAATCCCCCAGCGTTACCCTTGCCTACGGGATTTCCGCCAAACCGGACGAAAAGGGCAATTATCCCTACGATACGGTCTTTTTAAGTAACTTTGTTGATCGGGTTATCGATGCGGAGATTCGCCGGATCGAGGGGGTTGGTAGTACAACCATCATCGGGGAGAGGGAATACGCCCTGCGTTTTTGGCTTAATCCTGATGCCTTAGCCGCTAGGGGACTATCGGCACTCGAAGTAGTACAGGCGATCCGAGAACAGAATATTCAGGTGGGTGCGGGGACAATTGGCGGTGATCCCAGTCCCGAAGATCAGCAATTCCAGATTGCCATTCGCGCCGTTGGTAGGGTTGCCACCGGGGAGGAAGCAGAAAATATCGTCGTCAAAGTCGGGGAAAATGGCGATTTAATCCGCATTAAAGACGTAGGCCGCGCAGAAATCGGAGCCGAAAGCTACAGTACCGCCGCCTATTTCGACAAATCCCCCGCCGTTGTTTATATCGTCTATCAGCTACCCGGTTCCAACGCTTGGAATACTGCCAAACTGGTAAAAGAAAAAATGGCGGAACTAGAACCGAGTTTCCCACCAGGGTTAAATATCGCCATTACCCTCGATAATACCGCCTTTGTCGCCGCTTCCTTGGAAGAGGCCGTTGGCACTCTGGTGGAGGCGATTTTACTGGTTATTCTAGTCATTTTTATCTTCCTTCAGGATTGGCGCACCACGATCATTCCGGCGATCGCTATTCCCGTATCTTTGATCGGAACCATGGCTGTCGCCCTGGCTTTAGGCTATTCTCTCAATAACCTGTCCTTGTTTGCTGTTATTCTAGCCACCGGGTTAGTGGTGGACGACGGGATCGTGATCGTAGAAGCGGTATCGGAAAAATTACGACAGGGAATGCGGCCATTTCAAGCTGCCCTCGATGCCATGGGTGAGTTAACCTCGGCGGTAATTGCTAGTTCTCTTGTACTATTTGCGGTTTTTATTCCCGTCACCTTCTTCCCCGGTACGGTGGGGATCGTTTATCGACAATTTGCCGTCATCATCTCCGCTTCAATTCTGATCTCCACCTTTAACGCCCTCAGTTTTTCCCCCACCATGTCGGCGATTATCATGAAACCGCCCCAAGGCACCCGCGGACCCTTGGGACTGTTTTTCGAGGGCTTTAATCGGGGTTTCAACGCAGTTAAAGAAGGTTATCGACGCTTGATCGAATTTCTGATCCGAGTTCGGTTTCTGGTCTTACCCTTTTTTATCGCCGCCCTCTTTCTCACAGCTTGGAGTTACAATACCACTCCCCAGGGTTTTATCCCCGAAGAAGACCAAGGTTATGCCTTCGTTTTGGTGCAAGCGCCCCCCGGGGTTTCCCTGCGCTACACCGACCGGGTTATCCGTCAGATTAACGAAGAAATTCTCGCCGGTATCGAAGAAGTGGAACACTTTGTCGGTATGGCGGGCTTTAGTTTTGCCGGAAGTGGCAGCAACCAAGGGCTATTTTTTGTCAAGTTAAAAGAATGGTCGGAACGGCCCGGGGAAGATAAGTCAGTTTTCGGTATTCTCAGGAAAATTAACCAACAATTAGCGACTAAAGTCCGAGATGCTCGCGCTTTCGCCGTTAATGCGCCCCCTGTGGATGGCTTAAGTTCTACCGGCGGTTTCGAGATCTATATCCAAAACCGCGCTTCTTTCCCCATGGATGCTTTGATTGCCAACGCTAATAAAGTCATGGCCGAGGCCCGAACAAGACCGGAATTATCGGGAATTTTCACCCAATTTACCACCGACACGCCGATGCTGGAACTTTCCATCAATCGCAACCAGCTACAGGCGCAAAACGTCGATATGCAGGCCGTTTTCGGCACCCTGCAAACCTATCTCGGTTCTAACTTCGTCAACCAATTCGTCTTGGGCGATCGCTTGTATCGAGTCTTTGCCCAAGCAGAAGCGGATTATCGTTCTAATCCCGAAGATATTAACCGTCTTTACGTCCGTTCCCGTACCGGGGCCAATATTCCCCTATCGGGTTTAATTAGCGTCAAACGCTTCACCTATCCACCGATTATCACTAATTTTAACCTCTATCCCTCGATTAACGTTCAGGGTAATCCCGCCCCCGGTTTTAGTACGGGACAGGCGATCGCCGTGATGGAAGATGTTTGTCGGAAAGTCCTGCAGCCCGGTTTCGGTTACGCTTGGACGGGTACAGCTTTCCAAGAAAAAACTTCCGCCGGGGCTGCCCCAGTGATCTTCGGATTAGCCTTTATTGTGGTTTTCCTTGTCCTTGCGGCCCAGTACGAAAGCTACATTGACCCGATTATCATCATGATTACCGTTCCCCTAGCGATCCTGGGTGCCATGGGGGCCCTACTGTTGCGGGCGAATTTCCTGCAAGCAGGTAGTCTCTTCCCGACGGTGAATAATAATATCTATGCTCAGGTGGCTTTGGTCATGTTGATCGGTTTAGCGGCAAAAAATGCGATTTTAATCGTGGAATTCGCTAACCAGTCCCGTACTTTGGGTTTAAGTATTCCCGATGCGGCAGCCCGGGCCTCGACGGAACGCTTAAGACCGATTCTGATGACGGCTATTTCCGGTTTAGTTGGTTTCTTGCCCTTGGTTATCGCTTCCGGTGCCGGAGCGATGAGTCGTTGGTCCCTGGGAACTGCAATCCTAGGCGGTTATCTGATTTCGACGGTGTTGAGTTTATTTCTCGTCCCGGTGTTGTATGTGCTGATCAAACAGTTCGAGGCGCGATTCCTCTCCTCGAAACCCCCGAAAAGTGGCGGTTCCGGCAATAGTAAAACTCCCTCTCTTGGTGGGGAAAGGAATACATCAGAAACCCCGATAGAAGAAGGGGCCATTTCCTCTTTGAAAATCTCTCCTCAGTCTGGGAATGACTAGGGTGTTAGATTTTGGGGTTTTGGGGTTTTGGGGTTTTGGGGTTTTGGGGTTTTGGGGTTTTGGGGTATTAGGGTATTAGTTGAAATTCCCCCACCTTCCCACTTCTCCCCCGCAACGAACGCGCACGAAGTGGTCTCCCCACTTTCCCCATCACCCCACTTCCCCACCTCCCATCCCTTCATCCCTGATAACTAAAAATAGGGTATTAGTTGAAATTCCCCCACCTCCCCATTTCCCCACCTCCCCATTTCCCCACCTCCCCAATTCATAATTCATAATTCATAATTCCCACACCCATCTCTGATAACTGAAAATAATGAGTCTAGAATCTACTGCTAACGAAGCGATCGCTCATAATTTAGAGCAATTCCTGCTAGTTTTGACCATTTCCTTGAGTGTCGCCACTTTATCGAGAACCGTTGCCTTCCTCCGCAAAATTCCCTACACCCTGCTGTTAGTTATTGTCGGTATGGGTTTAGCTTTTTTAGATTTGCGTTTGGTTAATCTTTCCCCGGAATTAATTCTGGAAATTTTTCTGCCTCCCCTGTTATTTGAAGCCGCTTGGAATATTCCCTGGGCTAAATTAAAGGAATATTGGGTTACTATCGTCCTTTTTGCCGTTATCGGGGTGATTATCTCCGTTTTGGGAGTCGCCTATCCCCTACATATCTTTGCTAATTTACCCCTATCGATCGCTTTTCTCTTGGGTGCTGCCCTAGCTGCCACCGATCCCGTCTCTGTAATTGCCCTCTTTAAAGAATTGGGGGCTAGTAAAAAACTGACTATCCTAATGGAAGGGGAAAGTCTCTTTAATGATGGGGTCGCTGTGGTCGCTTTCGTCCTCTTGGTGGGGATTCCCTTGGGAGTCGATACCTTTTCCGTCCCTGTGACGATCGCTCGTTTCTGCACCTTTGTCGGTATTGGGATCGGTGTGGGTTGCGTGATCGGTTTCGGCATTTCCTACCTTACCCAACGCTTTGATTTGCCTTTTGTGGAACAGTCTCTCACCCTAGTTTCTGCTTACGGAACCTATCTCGTCACGGAAAAATTAGGCGGATCTGGTGTGATTGGGGTGGTAATTGTCGGGATTATTCTCGGTAATCTCGGTTCGCGCATTGGTATGAGTCCCCGCACGCGCTTGGTAGTTAGCGAATTTTGGGAATTTATCGCCTTTTTTGTCAATTCTATCATCTTTTTACTGATTGGCGATCAAACCCGTTTTGAGAGTCTCGGTAGTCACTTAACCGGGATTTTAATAGCGATCGCTGCTATGGTGGTTTCCCGTCTGTTCTCAATTTTTGGACTAGGGGGAATTAGTAACCTAATTACGGGTAATAGGATCAGTTTCAAGGAAAGAACGGTGTTATGGTGGGGAGGATTGCGCGGTTCGGTTTCGATCGCCCTAGCGTTAAGTGTTCCCACTGCTATCCCCTACCGTCAAGAAATTATTGACGTGGTTTTTGGGGTGGTTTTATTTACTTTATTGGTGCAAGGATTATCTATACAATGGCTGTTAAATTTCCTCGATCTTATCGGTGATCAACCGATTCGCACCGAATATTCGTCCTTAATTGCTCGTCAAATTGCTTTAACTAGGGTGTCTAATTATCTGCAACAACCAGAACGTTTTCCCGATATCGATCCCGAATTTTATCGCTATAAAAAAACTCTGGTGGAAGGACAATTAAAGTCCTTGGGGGATCAGTTGCAAAAATTACTACAGGAACACCCACAATTAAAAGATGTGGTGGCCGAACAATTTCAAGATACTTTACTCGATATCGAAGCTAATACCTACGCAGAATTAATTAGAGCAGGTCGTTTAAATGAAAATCTCGTCCCCCTTTTAGTGGAGGTAGAAGCAGAAAAAGAGATGGAATATGGTAATTAGGGTCTAAGGAGTCGTAACCGTTCAGGGGGGGGTCAAGCAGCCAGTAACATTGACTCTGTGGAAGGACTCTCCTAGGGCAGCAGAGAAGGAGAAGCACATGACAATCGACTCGACCTCGAAAATGTCTTGACTATCAGACCCCAAACGACGTACAATCTTAGGCTGTGTCAGATCAAGTCAGACTGTGATTTGTATCACAGTCTGATTAAACTGGCAAAAAATTACAGATAGGCAGACAAATGATTAAAGATCAACATTTCATCCTACATTCAGCAGGTTATTTAAGACAAAAAATAATATTGGTGACAAGAAGAACCAAGGAACTGCAAAATCAGGTTTTGTCTATGGGTGAGTTTAATCGAGAATTTAATCCCATCG
>SFBL01000201.1 GCA_007095785.1 Microcystis aeruginosa Ma_SC_T_19800800_S464 | reverse complement strand
GGGAAAAAGTACCTGAATTTTCCCCCTGATCACTCCCAGTCCTGGTACTTTTTGATTGACAAAAAGTCTAAAAGTCTTACCCAACAAGGTTTTTAGATTTATTCAGCAGACCCTAATTATAGCGTTTCTCGTCAAGATTAACTGTAACCTAATTTGGTATCGACGACGGGCTCGCCAAAAGGAAAACTTCGTATCTCACCATTAAGATAACTGCTCTATCTCAAAATAGTTAAGTTTAAGATCTACTATTTTTATTGAGTTCCCTCACTAATTCATGTACGGTAGTGGAAGGATGGGGATCAAAAGGATGTTGTTTTAATTCATATCGCCGTTTAATAAGTTTTTCGGCGTTGATAATCGCTGTCGGCTGATAAGGCTTTAATTTTTCATACATATTCTCTCGGTTTTTTTCATATTTTTCTTTCTCGCCAACTAATCCAAGTTTTCTCATTTGATTAGTTAAAATACTCCCGTATCTATCTCTAGGTGTAGCAGTATCAAGATATTGAAAGTGCAAAATATACCAAATTTAAAAGGCTTCATTAGAATAGGCAATCTTGATATTTTCTTTTTGGGCAAGTCCCTCAGCTTGATTAAATTGCTCTTTGGTATAATTATCTTTATCAAAAACACACCAAACTTGATCGTAAGATGCTGATTTTTCATTGTTTTTAATATTAATTGCTTTCTTGACTAAACTCAAGGTATTTTGACCTTCTCCCTTAACTTTTATTTTAATGTTATTAGATTTTAAATCTTCCCTCAAACAAGTAAAGTAATAGTATTCAGTTTTTTCTCCTTCACAAACAATCAAAAATGTTTCCCTTGGCTGTCTCTTGTTAGCTTGACGTTTTAAATAACTATAATTACCATCTTTTTTAGCCATAATAATCACCGATAACTTTGCTTAAATCACCAATAAAAGGTATGGCACCATAGCGACCTTGAATATAATCTTGTTCAAAGGAAGCATTATTATCAATATCAAATTCGACCAGAGAATATAAATCCGTTGCTTCTTGGCGATTTTTTTCTGTAAACCAGATTTGATCTCTCCTAAACAGTTGATTACTAAGTAAATTAACATCATGAGTAGCAAAAATAAGTTGAGCATTTTTAGGGTTTGTTTGTTGAGAGTTAAATAATCCAATAATTGCTATTGCCATTAAGGGATGCAGTAGGGAATCCAGTTCATCAATTATCAATACCTCACTTGCTTTTAAAACCGATAAAATAGGTGCTAATAAAGCAAATAATTTCTGAGTGCCACGCGACTCATGTTTATTCAGT
The DNA here is from genome assembly GCA_007095785.1 of Microcystis aeruginosa Ma_SC_T_19800800_S464. Classification (GTDB taxonomy): domain Bacteria; phylum Cyanobacteriota; class Cyanobacteriia; order Cyanobacteriales; family Microcystaceae; genus Microcystis; species Microcystis aeruginosa_E. The sequence continues at coordinate 13,495 of SFBL01000201.1, read as the reverse complement.
TGAAAGCTTTCTAACCCGATTACCTTTCCCTCTAAATCATACTTTTCATGATAGGTTTCAATGGAGTTGTAAACTGTATCTGGAATATTTTTATGAAAATTATCTAGGGGTTTCCGTCCCACTTCTATACTCATATCCTTAATACTCAAATCTAATTTTTTAATTAAGGAAACGATTTCATTTTTAAGATTTTGCTCTCTAGAAAGATAGTCAATAGAGAGCTGTCTTAAATTTTCAAGTTGCGAATCCGATATAATCTTTAACCTACTAAACCAGAGTAAAATCTTACCTGCTAACGGATCATTAAACTGAGCAGCAATCGATAGAAATAAGGTGTTTTTTTTAGTTAAATCTTTGACATCTTTGCCCTTCATCAGACTTTTACTATATTTAATTTTATCTTTTTCCCGACTAAATATATTAGTTTTACGAGTTTTGGGAGTGCAAGATAACCCCTCAGAAATTACTCGCTCTTGAGTGACTTCAAAGCTATATTCATAGGTCTTATTATCTAGATGAAAAACTATCTTAAAAAAAGAAGGTTTATCTTCGGTTTCAGAACTTAATCGAAATTTTTCTAAATCTATCTTATCTGTAATTTGTAATTTCGAGGAATTAATAACAAAACTTTGCATAAAATATAAAGCCAGAATCAAATTACTCTTACCACTAGCATTTGCTCCATAAATAGCAGCACTTTTTAGTAAACTAAAATTCTGATTAACCTTAAAAACATTATTTTTATCAAGCTCATCATTATCTGCTGCTTCATCTGCAGCCACCATACTGAGAGTAACTACATCCTTAAAAGACCGATAATTACCGACACTAAATTCGATGAGCATTACATACTAACCCTAAAAGTCTCTGGGGAATTGATGAAGACTATGCTTTTATGATAGGCAATTTGTCAACATTTAAAAGGAAATTTTTCTCAGGTGTGTTAGCGTCATGTAACACACCCGACATCTCTACATTTATTTATAGTTGTGTAATGGTGACATCAACAGTTTTAACCGTAGTTCCCAAACTGGATAAGGGAGGTTGAATTTCCTGTTCATTACCCACCACAAGAGTCACAATTTGATTCGGTTGCAGATATTGTTGGGCCACTCGTTGAATATCGGCAATTGTCACCCCTTTTACCGCTTGTTGATAACGGAAGATAAAATCTTGGGGATAACCATAGTATTCATAGGTCATCAATCGCGATAAATTTTGAGCAGGTTTCTCAAACTTAAAAACAAAAGAATTGAGAATAGCATTTTTAGCATCTTCTAATTCTTTTGCGGTTACGGGTTGATCGCGAAGGCGCTCAATTTCGCCTAAAATTGCCTTAATAAAAGGTACGGTAGCATCGGTGCGAGTTTGACCTCCGGCAATAAATAAACCGGGATAATCATAACGACTATTCCAGACACCATAGACAGAATAAGCTAATCCTTGACGGGAGCGCACTTCATTAAATAAACGACCACCAAAACCGCTTAAAATCTCATTTAATACCGTTAAAGCGGGATAGTCGGGACTATCCAAACGACCCCCAAGATGACCTAATAAAACCGTACTCTGGGTTAATTGGGGTTGATTGACAACAAAGACACCTTGAAGATTTTTTTGGGTTGCAGAAGGGGTAACAATTTTAGTGGCAGTTGCGGGATTTTTCCAATCGCCAAAAGTTTTATTGATTAATGCTTTCATCGACTGAGAATCAAAATCCCCGACAATTCCTAAAATTATTTGGTCGGGACGAACATAGGTACGATAAAAATCGATTAAATCCTGACGGTCAATATTAGCTAAAGTGCTATATTCTACAGTACGAGCGTAGGGGCTATTATCACCATAGACTAGCTTTTTAAACTCCCGACTAGCAATATCACTGGGATCATCATTACGTCGAGCAATTGCTCCTTTTTCCTGAACTTTGGCTAATTCTACCCTCTGACTTTCAAAAGCTGGGGAACGCAAAACCTCGGCAAAGAGATTAAAAACTGTTTCTAAATCTTCACTAAGGGCGCTAAAACTAGCAGTTCCAGCGTTAAGATCGATCGAGGTTTCTACTAGGGCTGCTCTTTGTTCCAATAACTGATTTAAGACATTAGAAGAATGTTTTTCCGTGCCACCACTACGCAGCACGGTTCCAGTAATATCAGCTAATCCGACTTTTTCCCCGGATTCTAATCTTCCTCCCGTCCGAATCATCGCCGTACCACTTACTAAAGGTAAGCTGCGATCCTCCACTAAATAAACCACCATACCATTATCTAGTTGATAGCGCTCGTATTGGGGAACTGTAACTTCAGGAAGGGGAGGAAAAGTTAAATCGGTAAAATGTCGCGGGGTTTGGGCAATTGCCGGGGAACGAAAAGCTAGGACACCTATCAGGGTGAGCAGGATTAAACCTAGCCATTGTAAGCGTTTTTTCATGATTATATTTATTTTAGGTGCTGGGGGTTGGGTGTTGGGTGTTGGGGGGTTAGGGTTTTAGGGTGTTAGGGTGTTGGGGTGTTGGGGTGTTGGGGTGTTAGGGTGGTCACTGCGTGCGCGTTGCGGGGGGTGATGAGGTTTTAGTTGAAATTCCCCCACTTCCCCATTTCCCCATTTCCCCACTTCCCCCATTTCCCCATCTCTCTATTTCGGTAAAATTCGGCCAATAGTGCGATTTTCGGGGGTAAAAGTTTCTTTAGCCACCCGTTGAATATCAGCTGCCGTGACAGCATTATAAGCATCTAATTGGGCGAATAAATTACGCCAATCGCCGGTTTTTACCTCGTATTCAATCAAGGATCGCGCCATGCCCATGTTAGAATCAAGACCTCTTAATAGGGCTGCCCGTAGTTGATTTTTAACCCGTTCTAATTCCTGTTCCGAAACCGGTTCATTTTTCAATCTTTCCAACTCCAAATTCAAACCCTGCGCTACTTCCTCCACACTGGCATTAGGAGCGGTAAGAGCATAGAATAACAGCAAATTCGGGTATTTATCTCCCGGAAAGCCGTTAAATCCCTGGGCAGCGAGGGCAAGTTGTTTGTCCTCCACTAAAGCTTTATACAGTCGCGAAGTTCTTCCTTCACTCATTAAAGTGGCGATAACCTCGTAAACCGCATGATCGGGATGATTGAGGGCGGGACGATGGTATCCTTCTAAATACCAAGGCTGCGAGGCTAATTTTAGGGTAATTTCCTTTGTTTTGGTTTGGTCCGGTTCTACTACTTTCACCTGTGGGGGTTTCGGTTTAGCGGGAAAACGACCAAAATAAACCTTAGCTAACTGTTTGACCTGTTCTGGGTCCACATCCCCAGCGATAGCTATGGTTAAATTACTGGCAGGATAAAATTTATCGAAAAAGTTTTGGATATCTGAGGGTTCCAGATTGCGAATGTCTCGATCGTAACCGATAACGGGACGTTTGTAGGGATGGACAGTATAAGCTTGATCGAGAAAAGCTTCAATTAATAAACCCAAGGGGCTATTATCCGTCCGCATCCGTCTTTCTTCTAGAATTACGTCTTTTTCTTTGTAAAATTCCCGTTGGAACACCGGTTCTAAAAATCGTTCCGATTCCAAAGACATCCATAATTCCAATTTATTCGACGGGAAACTGTAAAAATAGCTAGTTGCATCGCTGGAAGTGGTGGCATTTAAACCGACTCCCCCCTGCGTTTCGACGATTTGCCCGTATTCGTTGCGTTGGACGAATTTCTCGGACTCTGCCTTAGCTTGTTGAAATTCTTCCGTTAATTTAGCCACTTCTGCGCTTTTACCCGCTTTTTTGGCCGCTTGTAGTTCTTTGTCTATAGCTTCAAGGCGATCGAGGACTTTTTTCTCGCTAAGATAATCGGTAGTACCGATGGTTTTTGTGCCTTTAAAGGCTAAATGTTCCAAAAAGTGGGCAACTCCTGTTTTACCGTCCGGTTCATCGGCACCCCCCACATCCGCGTAGGTGACAAAGGAAATAACTGGAGCATCGCGATTTTCTAGGATAATGAATTTTAGTCCGTTGTCGAGGCGAAATTCGGTAATTTTTTGTTGAAATTGCTTAAGGTAGGGGGTAATCGATTGTACATCGGCTGGTTCCTCTTTCGCTTGGGCAAGAAGGGGTGAGAAACTCCCAAAACCCCAAAACAAAAGGAAAGCGACCCAAAAGCCGATTACAGCCCGACAATAGGGGTTATTTTTAATGATCATAGATAGTTTTATCAGGTATCGTGGGAGCGAGAGATCGATCGCTCTGTTCGATCTTAGCAGTCGATTGTTAGGAGAGGGGGAGTGGGAATTATGAATTATGAATTATAAATTATGAATTGGGAAGTGGGGAAGTGGGGAAGTGGGGAAGTGGCAATGGGGGCTTTTCAGTAAACAGTAAACAGTAATCAGTGAACTGAAAACTCACATCACCCCGTGTGCAACTATATTTTTAGTCTTGATTTACAAGACTTTCAGAAATCAGCAGAGATAAAGTATCCTCTGGAACCCTACCCTGATTCTGTCGTTTTTAGTTGCACATCGCGTCACATCTGATAACTGATGACTGATAACTGACTCCTGGGTTTTAGACAAAAAATCTCTCCCTAAAGAGGAGAGAAGTCAAAAAAAGCACGAATAACAATGGGAGGAGGCGGTTTTTATAGGTCGCCACCACGAAAAGCTAGTAGGAAAATGACAAAGGGGCCAGCTAACATGATTAGCGCCACGAAGGTGAGTTGAAAAATGGGTTCTAAATTGAGAGCCGCAAATAATTCCATGATGTCTCCTAACCTGTTTACAATGATTTAAAAGGCTAATCGGGTCAAAACCATTGTCTATCATACAGGGGATGATTCGCTGGTTTTCCTGATTCGATACAAAAATACATAAAGTTTTGTTGCAATTCTGAATTTTCCCGCTTTCCTATTTCCTTCCCACCGAGGGACCATCTCAATGTTCAACTCTCTGGCCACATCTCCCGACTCGTTAACCCAGATTTATACTGGTTTTCAGGCACTCTCGGATCCCCTACGACTGCAAATTCTGCAACTGTTGCGACATCAGGAATTATGCGTCTGTGAATTGCGCGACCACCTCGATATCGCCCAATCTAAATTATCTTTTCACCTAAAAACGCTAAAAGAAGCTAATTTAGTCCGCAGTCGTCAAGAGGGTCGTTGGATCTACTACAGCCTGAATCTATCTCAATTTCTTCTCCTAGAAGAATATCTATCCGAATATCGTCGTTTTGCCGCCCTTGTCCCCGCTCGTTTCTGCGAGGAAAATCAGTAACCAATCAAGATTTTTAGAAATATTAAAGCTTTATAACTAGCTTTTACCCTTGACATATCAACTTTTTTTGAAATAATAAAGGTGGATTACCCAATCTCCCATTATTCTCTTTCCACCTTTGTGCGATGACTAATCAAATCAATCCTAAAGCCGCCAAAGCTGGTGGTAGCCTTAGTGTTTTTGAAAAATATCTTACCCTTTGGGTTATTTTCTGTATTTTGGCGGGAATTGCCCTCGGTCGGTTATTTCCGGACGTAGCGCGGACTTTAGATGCCATGAGTGTCTATAACGTTTCTATTCCGATCGCCATCTGTCTTTTCTTCATGATGTATCCGATCATGGTTAAGATCGACTTTTCCCAAGCTCTTCGGGCTGCCCGTACTCCCAAACCAGTTATTTTAACTTTAGTGGTTAATTGGCTGATCAAACCCTTTACAATGGTGGCGCTGGCTCAATTTTTTCTCGGCTGGCTGTTTCTGCCTTGGTTGAGTCAAACGGAGATTATCCGAGGACAGACGGTAAGTTTAGCTAATTCCTACACTGCTGGAGCTATTTTACTAGGAATTGCTCCCTGTACGGCCATGGTTTTGATGTGGGGCTATCTTTCCTACAGTAACCAGGGTCATACCCTAATTATGGTAGCAGTCAATTCCCTAGCGATGCTTTTTCTCTACGCTCCCCTGGGTAAATGGTTACTGGCAGCTAATAATTTTGTAGTACCTTGGCAGACCATTGTTCTTTCTGTGTTAATCTACGTTGGTTTACCGCTTATTGCTGGTATCTATAGCCGTCACTGGATTTTTAAACATAAAGGACGCGCCTGGTTTGAATCGCATTTTCTTCACTATCTCAGTCCTGTGGCAATCACTGCCTTATTGTTAACCTTAATCCTCCTCTTTGCTTTCAAAGGCGATTTAATTGTTAGTAATCCCCTGCATATTTTCCTGATTGCTATTCCCCTCTTTATTCAAACTAATCTGATTTTTTTACTTAGTTATGTGGCCGCTCTCAAACTTAATTTAGTTTACGAAGATGCGGCTCCCGCTGCTTTAATTGGTGCTAGTAATCATTTTGAGGTAGCGATCGCCACTGCGGTGATGTTATTCGGATTGAATTCGGGGGCTGCTTTAGCGACAGTAGTGGGGGTATTGATTGAAGTACCTGTGATGTTAATGTTGGTAGAATTCTGTAAAAAAACCGCCTTTTGGTTTCCCAGAGATCCAGAAAAAGCCACCCTTCTCGATCCTCGTTGCTTGAGTCCTTACAAATAATTATTCACCATGATCCAATCGACTCACAAACCAAGAATTCTTTTTCTGTATGGTTCTTTGCGGCCACGTTCCTACAGTCGTTTATTAGCAGAAGAAGCGGCCAGAATTATCACTGAATATGGGGCAGAAGTGCGCTTTTTTGATCCTCGTGAATTGCCGATTTATGGCAGTGTTCCCGATACTCATGCCAAAGTACAGGAATTACGAGAATTAAGTCAATGGTCTGAGGGTCAAGTCTGGTCATCTCCAGAACTTCACGGTAATATTAGCGGCATTATCAAAAACCAAATTGATTGGATTCCCTTGAGTATTGGTGCGATTAGGCCAACTCAAGGTCGCACCTTAGCAGTCATGCAAGTAAGCGGAGGTTCCCAATCTTTTAACGCGGTTAATACTCTGCGAATTCTTGGTCGTTGGCTGCGAATGTTTACTATTCCTAATCAATCTTCAGTGGCTAAAGCTTATCAGGAGTTTAATGAGGATGGCACGATGAAAGATTCGCCTTATCGAGATCGAGTTATTGATGTAATGGAGGAACTTTATAAGTTTACCATTCTCCTGCGAGATCAGGTAGATTATCTGACCGATCGCTATAGTGAAAGGAAGGAAAAAGAGAAAAAACGGTGTTAGGGATTCGGTGTTGGGGAAGATGTTTCTTAATCCCTATTTCCCTATTTCCCTATTTCCCTATTTCCCTATTTCCCTATTTCCCTATTTCCCTATTTCCCTATTTCCCTATTTCCCCATTTCCCTATTTCCCTATTTCCCTATTTCCCTAATTAAATTTCTAGGAGTTAAAATCATGAAAAAAGTCATGTTTGCCTGTAGAAAAAATTCCTGTCGTTCCCAAATCGCCGAAGGTTTCGCTAAAACTTTAGGTGCGGGTAAAATTGCTGTCACCAGTTCCGGATTAGAAGCGGCCAAAGTTCACCCCGGAGCAATCGAAGTTATGGGGGAAATTGGTATCGATATTACTGACCAAACTTCCAAATCAATTAGGGATTTTAATCCTGAAGATTACGATGCCGTTATCTCCCTATGTGGTTGCGGTGTCAATCTGCCGGAAGGATGGATTTTACAGGAAATTTTCGAGGATTGGCTAATTGATGATCCCGATGGTCAACCCATCGAAACTTTTCGCCGAGTTCGCGATGAAATTAAGGCTAAAGTTATCGGATTAATCGCTGTGTGGGAGTAAGAAGAATAGGGATAATTTTCCAGAAATATAGTCTTCAAAGCCTTGCCTAGCAAGACTCCTACGAATGATAAGCACTGATTATCACACAAAGTCGAGAAGAGCCAAAATTTTTGCGGCTCTCTTGTCTTTTTTGTGATAGATTTTAGCGATAAAATCTGTCTTCCTCTCTGTGTCCTTTATGTCTCTGTGGTTTATCCCCAAGAGAATCTTTTTTCTAGCTTATCCCTTCGGTGAGAAAAATAAGAGCGGGAACCACAGTTGATGAAGAATATCTTCATTAATCCGACGCACTGCTAACCATTCCAACATATTAGAACGATGGGAAGTCGCTACAGCGATCGCACTGATATCATTTTCTTCTGCTGCCGTCAAAACTTCTAATACAGGTGTTCCTTGTCGCACTTCGCTCTGTACTTGCAAACCGAGTTTTTCTAGTCGCGCTTGCACCGATTCTAATTCCCGATGGGCATCATTTAAACGGTATTCGGTGACACTGGGATCGCGACTAATATTTTCCACTACCCGCACGAGGAGGCATTGCTCAAAAGACCCGGGGGCGCGAGTTTGGGCGTATTTTTCTATCTGTTCAATTAGATAAATTGCGTCGGAACTGCCATCGTAGGGAATTAATAAATGTTTCCAGAGATGCTGACAGCGCAGGGCTAATTCATCGCGAGTATAAACTGATAATAATTGCGGTCGGAAAATCAGCAACGGAATATCGGTAATACCTGCGATCGCTAAACTGGTACTACCGAATAATTTTTCTTGGACAGCACCGCGCATGGGATTTCCCATCAAAATCACGTCAATAGAGTGATTAGCGAGGATTTCCCGCACGGCATCCACGGGACGACGGTTAGAGATTTCGACAATAACTGTCATACCGTCGGGAATATTTGCTAAAGCTGGGGATAATTTTTCTTTGGCCGCGTCAATTTTTGCTTGATCTACGGCAGCTAGGGTGGGTTGTTCCCAAACCGGAATACTGTGGAGGAAGATAACTTGTTTTAAGCCGCTCAGGGCTAAGTGTGGCACACAATGGACAAGACGATGGAGACCATCGAAAAGATCTGTACAGATCAAAGCGCGCTCGAACATAAATTAACCCCTAGCAATTCGGTTATTCTTCCCTAAGAATAGCTAAAAAGGTGAAGAAATGCGCCCCGCATCCCTAGCTCGTTTCCGGAGAAACCCAGCCGGAGAAAGAGGTCGCCCGCAGGGGTGGAATGAGTTACTGGGGGGCCCAGGGATTAGAATCTAGACCCCACTGGTGTTTGAGAAAAGCTTTGTACATATTTTCTCTGACCATCATTTGTTCGTAGAGCTTGATCAGGAAATCCTGCGCTTGCTCCTGGCTCATTTTTTCTACCTGAGTCTGAAAAGAACGAATGTTGAACTGTTGTTCTAAGGAAAGTTCGATCGGTTGAGACATGGTGTTCCTCCTCGATGAAGACAGTGGTTGATAACAAGCGAGATGGGTGATCGGTATCACCTCTTTTCTTTAACTAATGTAACAAATACTTGACAAAGTGTCAATGTATCTGTAGAGAGGGTTTTGCTTTTTCCCTCCCGTTAGCTAGGATAACCCGCCGCCAAAAGGAAAGAAGCATATAATGATACATTTAGCAAGAGTTTTCATAAAATTTTGCTTACTGTGAACAAATACTTAAGTAGTTATACTTAGGCAGCCCAGGGCGAGAGAAAATATTTGACAAATTGTGTAAACATTCTGTAATAATCGAATAGAGCGACATAAATCGGGTAAGTTGAATGATTAGCCCTGTTAACAGCTAAAAAACGTAACTCCTAGATTCCGTTACTCTCGTTGAAATCGTTAAGGATAGTCGAAATTGACGGCCACAGCCGCTATCGTGCAGAAACTACAAGCTTATCGCTGGGAAACATCCTCCTTAGCTCTGTTTGCCTTAAAAAAATCAGCATACAGGCACGGAATGTCGCACAAGTTTTTACATCAACCTATACTTGGAGGAATCCATCATGTCCGTTCGTCTATACGTTGGTAATTTGCCCAAAGAATCCGTCGAGCGCGAAAAATTACAGGCGCTTTTTGCCGATGAAGGGGATACGATCACCACTAAAGTCATCAAAGACCGCAAAACTGGCAAATGTCGCGGTTTTGCCTTCGTTACCGTCCCTAGCGATGAACTAGCTGACCAGTTTATCGAAAAATACAACGGACAATCCTTCATGGAAAACCCGATCAAAATCGAGAAGGCTCTCCCCCGCAGCAAGGGAGGTAAAGAAGAAGGAGAAGAAGCAGAAGGCACGGAGGCCAGCGTAGAAACCCCGGAAAAAGTCGAAAGACCGACTCCGAAACCGACGACAGCAGCACCGCGCAAATCCAGTGGTGGTGGTGGCGGCGGCGGCAAAAAACGCAAGGCTGAACGGGGTAGCAGCAGTACCCCGAAAGTTACCAGCGATGGTGACGCTTTACAGCCAGATCCCCGTTGGGCCAATGAATTGGCTAAACTCAAGGAAATGTTAGCAGCTCAGGCCACTAATCCCTAATTCCATTGACAAGAGGGCAAGGGATAGCCGATAACTAAGAGGTTCAAAACATCGCTTTTAGGAATGTGCATCATGACAGCAATCGATCCGGTCATTCTCATGAAACAGGAGGTCGGCAAAGTCGCCGCTAATCTAGTTCAATCTAATTCGGTCGTCGGATTGGGAACTGGTTCAACGACGGCCTATGCGATCGAATATCTGGGTGCTAGACTGCAAAGCGGGGAAATCAGCAATATTGTCGGGGTTCCTACTTCTTTTCAAGCGCAAGTTTTGGCTAGGAAGTACGGAATTCCCCTCACCACCCTCGATGTCATCGCGAAGATAGATATCGCTATCGATGGGGCCGATGAGGTGGATCCCCAGAAAAATCTAATTAAAGGTGGCGGTGCTGCCCATACTCAGGAGAAAATTGTCGATAGTCTCGCCGATATTTTCGCCGTGGTCGTGGATGGCAATAAGCTGGTGGATAAGTTGGGATCGACTTTTCTTTTGCCGGTGGAAGTGTTACCCATGGCCATGACTCCAGTGATGCTGAAATTAGAGGCCCTCGGTGGTAAACCTTCCCTGCGCATGGGAGTGAAAAAAGCTGGCCCCGTGGTGACAGATCAAGGCAATTTAGTTATCGATGTTAAATTTGATAGTATCGATGATCCGGCTGATTTGGAAAGAACTATTAATAATATGCCGGGGGTTTTAGAAAATGGTTTATTTGTCGGGGTTGCTGATCTGATTCTCGTCGGCGAAATTATCGACGGTAAGCCGGTAGTCCGCGAGATTAGGTAGGATTAATTATTCTTAATCTAATAGTGAAACAGGCCTACAGCCTGTTTTATTAAGTAGTTAGGTGTTAAAAACTGTCAGACACCCCCCTTATTAAGGGGGGATTAAGGGGGGATCGAATTATGGGTGTGTACAGACAAAGAGCCAAATAAAGAGAGACTATAGGCTAATAAAAAATCTGTCCCTTTTTAACAGAAAATATCTGGGAAGATTGCAACCAGCGAGACTCAAAAGAACTGAGATGAGTGGTGGTAATTAAAGTTTGAAAACGGTCTTCGATCGCATCTAATAATTGATTTTGTCGTTCGATATCTAATTCGGCTAAAACATCATCGAGGAGTAGTAGGGGAGGTTCCCCGATAATCTGCTCCAATAACTGTAATTCCGCTAATTTCAAGGCTAAAACTAAGGTTCTTTGTTGTCCTTGGGAACCGTAGGATTTAGCGGGGTTTTGGTTAATTAAAAAATCCACTTCATCTCGGTGGGGACCGACTACCGATGTCCCTAGTTGTTTCTCGGCCAAACGACGGGTTTCAATCTTATCTAAAAAAGCCCTTTGTACCCCATTGACATCATCTTCTACCCAAGGCACATTAGGGATATATTGTAATTCTAAAAATTCAGTTTTTCCGCTAATACTTTCGTGCCATTTTTGGGCTAAAGGAATTAATCTTTGCAGGACTCGCGCCCTTCTTCTCGTTACTCTTGAACCTGTTTCTGCTAGTTGTAAATCCCAGAGTTTTAGTTGGGATAAATCCGCATAAACTTTTCCCTCTAATTCCTGTTTACGAATCTCTTTTAAGAGGGCGTTCCTTTGTCGTAAAACCTGATTATATTGCTGTAAAATATGAACGTATAGGGGTTCTAATTGAATTAATAAAGTATCTAACCAATCTCGTCGAGCTTCTGGACCACCGCGCACTAAATCCAGATCGAGACTAGAAAATTGTACCGCATTAATCACGCCCAAAAAATCGAGATGACGGCGCAGGGGTTGACGATCACGGATCACGGTGCGACGACCGGAAGAACGGAAAATTAAACTTAATTCTGATGCTCCATAAAGACGATTCACCCTAGCAAAAATTCTCGCCTCCGAGTCCGATTCTAGCACCAAATCCCGATCCTTGCTGACTCGATGGCTCTTGAGAGTCGCCAAAAGTTCGATCGCTTCTAGTAAATTGGATTTTCCCTGAGCATTATTGCCCAATAATATTGTTTTTTTGGACTCGAATTTTAGCATCTGTTCGGCATAATTTCTAAAACTGTGAAGGTGCAGGTGTTCGAGATACATTGCAAGTTGGGGGTTAAGTGTTGGGGGTTGGGGAAGTGGGGTGTGGGGTGTAGGGTGTAGGGTGTAGGGTGTGGGAAGTATATAGCAAATAATGGGTTATTTAGGACGCTTTCAATTTTCAAACTCTTATCTGAACAGGATTTCAGCGATGGATTGTCCTAAGCACCTTGGTCTTTGCTATAAATAAAAATAATCTCCTGACTACTGACTACTGATTACTGATTACTGATCAGTGATCAGTGATCACTGATCACTGATCACTGATAATGGCAGAGGTTTGGGGTTAAGTGAATTTGGTATAATTCCCCTTGACAATCAATATTTTATAGTAGCTTTTACTTTGAAAATTCCTTTTTTGCCTTTAAAACAGATTGAAAGTCTATCTAAACTCGCTTTGATTGCTATACTCGCTTTTGATGCTTCTGTCTCCCTCGCAGGACAATTTCCCGATGGCAGAGTATTTTTTGAGAGTTCTCCCACTCTGGTTAATTTCTTCGCTACTTTCCAATCCGTGCGTGCTTGGGGAGCAAAATACTATCTTACCATCGCTCTACCGCCGTCTCTCGGGGCGCCCTTGGGCAAAGTAACTATACAACAGCAACCTAATATTCAAACTATTGCTTTTCTTGTTGATCAAACTTTTGCTTTTCTTGGCGATCGCAATCAGCGAGGCGAAAAATTAACCCTAAAATCCACTACTTTTGACCCCAATACTCAGACGATTACGGTCATTTTTGATCCTCCTGTCCCCCCCGGTAATACCGTTTCTATCGGTCTTAAACCAGTACGAAATCCCGATTATGGTGGTGTCTATCAGTTTGGAATTACTGCTTATCCCCCCGGTGACAATTCTCCCGGATTAGCTCTAGGTGTCGGACGTTTAACAATTTACGATGCTGGCGATCGCTGGTAGGCTGTTCCGCGTCTGAAAACAGTAATCAGTGAGCAGTAATCAGTAATCAGTGAGCAGTAATCAGTGAGCAGTAAAAAGACAGTAGGAAACCTCTATTTAATACTGCACACTTAAAAACTCACATCTGGGACTTCCAGAGAATAAAATACCCAACAAAAAAATAGAAAAGTGTTTTTTTGAAAAAGTAATTATTTTTGTCTAGGAAAACAAAGAATCTCCTATTACAACCTATTTTTCCGAAAAAA
>SFBL01000200.1 GCA_007095785.1 Microcystis aeruginosa Ma_SC_T_19800800_S464 | reverse complement strand
GTCCAACCAATTGTTTTTTTAGCGATCGCCTCTGCCGAGCAAATAGTTACTTTGTACTATATTTTCGATGTCAAAATCGGGGTTAATGCTCTATTTATTTCAAAATGAGAATTGCTGGTGTCCAGGCCCGATAGAATCGAGCCTTGGCCTTTCCTCCCGACTGGGTGGGGATTAATAGCTCGGTTGTTTCCCCCTGATTCCAACGACTAATCGAACTGATATCCGACCATTCTAACCCCGGTTGATTTTTATAGTAAACCTGTGGCTTTAAAAGCACGGTGATCCTCTTGCCATCAGGATTTTCCACCACTTGTACCGACCATTTTCCCTCACCGATTTCACCTTGGCTCCGGTCGGTGGTTTTCAGGTCAGAGAACTCGATTCCCGATTCTTGTAGGACTCGCATTTTCTGAATATTACCGATTCTCGGTTGCTCCACCCAAGACCAGTGGCCAGAAATTAAATTGGGCAAGATACCCCCTAAAATCAACAGCAGCAGCAGGCACAACAGCAGTAAATAATTACCCGGGAGCTTTTTTTTGACTTTATCTAACACTAAAGTTACCTCGGCTGGAATTTTTCGACTAATCATCCTGGTTACCTTCCCCTTGAGCTGGGGACTGTTTCTTGACTGCCTCGCGATACTGGATGATTTGGAAGACCAAAAGGATGAGTAATAACATAAAGACGGAATATAAATCACCCCCCCAGCCATCGTGGAGTAATTTAAAGTTTTCGTCCTGTCCCGTGCCGTGAAACCAAGCTAAAAGCGCGTTACGAACGATATTAGCCCCGACACTAATTCCAAAGGCGCTGAGGAGCATAAAGCGGGTTTTACGACCGTTTTCGATGGTATCAGTCCAATGGAGCAGCAGGAGGGTGACGTAAAGACTGGTGAATAACATTTTCAGCCCCGCACAGTAGGGAGCGACTTCCACCATCCGACCTTCTACCGCTACATAGATACCGTCAACGGAGACATCTAAGCCTGCTTGCTGGAGAATAAAACCAGCGCAAGCGGCAATAAAAACCTGTAGGGGTAGGGTATAGGGAGCGATCAGGTAGGGGATAGGATTAGGAGTCGCTAAGGCTGTTAAAAGTAGGGGAAATCCCTGTAATTTAAAACCTTCTCTTCCTTTTAACCAGAGACAGATTCCCGCCAACATAATCGGGAAAGACATACTAACCCAAAGGGAGGAACCGAGGAGATAAAAAATCGCTCCTAGGGTTAACAAAAACGCCCCAAGGGGGTGGGAGCGATCTTCGAGGCGTTGCCATTTTTTGCGATTCTGCCAGACAATATAGGCGGCGTAGGGAAGGCCGATCAAGCCGTGGCTAAAGTATTCGTGTTCGATGCCGATCGATTTATTCAGCCAACCATCATACCAATGAAAGATCACCGGACCATAGATAACCGCCAAGAAACCGATAATCAGCCAAGATTGCCGATTTTTGTGGGAGACGGGGGATAGGGAAGGACTAATACCCATAGGACGGAGCGATTTAGTGACAAATTCTGAATTTATGTTACCCAATGATCGCAGTGATCTGTTCAACCACGATTTCAATTTGCTCCTCGCTGACACCGGGGTACATGGGGAGAGAGACAATTTCTTCACAGAGGCTCTCTGCATTAGGAAAGTCTCCCTGTTGATAACCCAGGTAGCGATAGGCCGGTTGTAGATGACAAGGAATCGGATAATGAATGCCGGTTTGAATACCGACGGCAGTTAATTGTTCTTGTAGTTGTTGGCGATCAACCGGACAATAGGGGAGAATGCGAATAACGTAGAGATGATAGACATGACCGGTTTCGGTTTCGTCTCTTATGGGTAAAATACCCTGATCAGCTAAAGGAGCCAAAAGCCGGTCGTATTGTCTTGCCGCTTGATGACGGGCCTGATTCCAGCCTTCCAGATGGGGTAATTTAATGTTTAAAATGGCGGCTTGTATGCTGTCTAAACGGCTGTTAGTGCCGATATCAGTGTGGAAATACTTGCTCGGTGCGCCATAATTTCTTAAACTGCGGGCTTTTTGGCTAATTTCAGGATCATTGCTCACTAACATTCCGCCATTGCCAAAAGCACCTAAATTTTTACTGGGATAAAAACTAAACCCCGCCGCCACACCGACACTGCCGGCGCGATAACCTTCTCTACTGGCTAAATGGGCCTGGGCTGCATCTTCAAAGATAATCAGATTATGGCTGCGGGCAAAATCCTGTAATTGTTGGGGTGATACCATCTGTCCGTACAGGTGTACGGGGAGAATGGCGCGGGTGTTGGGGGTAATTCTTTGGGCGGCCGCTGCGAGGTCAATTAAGGCCGTATCGAGGTGACAATCAACTAAAATCGGTTTGGCTCCCGCTTGAATAACACCCATGAGGGTAGCGACAAAGGTATTAGCGGGGACTAGCACGTCATCCCCAGCACCGATGCCGTAAGCTTGTAAAGCCAGGGTAAGAGCAGCAGTGCCAGAAGCTACTCCCACAGCATACTCGACTCCGCAAGCTTGGGCAAAGGCGGTTTCAAATTCGGCTAAAGCTTGCCCTAAAACAAAATCTCCTCGGTCGATAACTGTTTGGATTGCCTCGGTAATTTTTGCTTGTAGGGGCTGATTTTGCCAAGTTAAATCGACAAAGGGAACTTTGATTAAATTGGAATTCATCTAGTGCTTATTTATGAAGATATTATTAAGTCTCAACAGAATAGCATGGATTTGAGCGAGTTGGCTAGATTCCTATTCAGGGGATTTGGCCTTGACTTGGCCAAAAGGCTCAAGTTGACTGCCTAGCTATTTATTTTTGCCGCCAAACTTTGACGATAATTCCTAGGCAGAGGAGAATATAAGCAGAAGTTAATAAACCGTTCCAGTATAAAAGGCGAAAACTCAAGGTTTGGTCGGTGAAAGCAGCCCCAGTCCAGAGGAAAGTGTAAAAAAGTAGCCATCCTAGCGTTAAATTCAAGGATAAGCGACTAATTTGCCGTTCTTTTCCCTTTCCTTCTCCTCGATACCATGTCCAAGCGGAGGGAATCACTCCTAGAAAGGGGATTAGATATAACATTAATTGCAGGCGCTCTAATTTGCGATCGCAGAAATGATCGTGATTAATCATCGTATTTTTCCGATAGAACTGGTTATTATGAGTGATTTTCCCGCTTTAACGGCGTTAATTCTGGCTGGTGGTCAAAGTTACCGCATGGGACGAGATAAAGCATTGTTATCTTTTCAGGGTCTCTCTTTTCTGGAGAATATCTGTTTAATTGCCCAAGATTGTGCTATACAAGTGTCTGTGATTACGCCTTGGCCGGAACGTTATGAACTTATCATTCCCCAATACTGCCGAATAATCAAGGAACCGCTTCCCACTAGGGGGCCTTTATTGGCCTTTGCCTTGGGATTAACTTTTGTATCAACCGATTGGGTTTTATTACTCCCTTGCGATTTACCGTTACTAACGTCCCCAATTATTCAAGAATGGTCAAGATTATTAGCCACTGTACCAGAAAATGCCATGGCTTTGGTTCCCCGGTGCGGCTCTCGTTGGGAGCCTCTCTGTGGTTTCTATCATCGTCGTTGTTTAGCATCTTTGCAGACTTATATTCAGCAGGGGGGAACTTCTTTTCAAAAATGGTTAAATGTCTCCGTGGTGGAGGAATTAATTATCGATAATTCCGAGATTTTATTTAACTGTAATACCCCGGAAGATTTAGAGATAATAATAAACTCCCCAGATATTAACCGTAAGAAAACCTAGCACAAAAGGGACTAAAAGTAAAGAGATCGGCCAAGGAATGTTGGATAAATGGCGATAACTATAGTAGAGCATTCCGGTTAGATAACCGCCGGTTACACCGATAATTGCGCCGATAATATCGCCATTTATGGATAAATAGGAAGTGAGCCAAATGACGAGGGAAAAGGGCAAAATTATCAAGCCACCTAAAAATATATCGCCAGTGAGACTACCATATTTATTACTTAATTTTCTGCCCAACCAACTAGATAAAGTCAGAATAATAAAAGGAAATATTGACCAACCTAATAACAGTAAAAACTCAGATTTAACTGTCCAGTTTTGCCAAGTCAAAGCGATGAAAAAACTGCTGATGATTGCTGCCAATACACCCGTGGCTAAAGCCTGATTACGGTTAAACTTTAAAAAGGCCTCTGCTAGACCCGTCTTGGGTTTGAGCAAAGATGAGCAAGAGATTTTCAGCAAATTAAAAACAATAAAAAGAGTTTTTGACCACTTGATTGATTGCTGTTGTCGATAACTTTTATGAACATCTCTTAACTTATTGGCAATGGCATGATAGCGGCGAAAATTTCCCTGTTGCTTAAATTTCTTGGCTGCTATTTGAAAATCTTTTCGTGCTGCTGGCAGTTCCGAGAGTTCCTCTAGAGCCAATCCTCTTTGATAATAGAATTGGGGATTATTTTGATCAATGGCGATTGCTTTTCCATAAGCTTCTAGGGAGGATTGGGTGTAACCGAGTCGTTGACGGGATAAACCGAGATAATAGTAAGCTTGGGAACAATCGGGTTTTAACTGCAAAACTTGCCGACAATCGCTTAAAACTTGCCTATCCTGCTGATTATGGTAGTAAACTTCCGCTCGTTGCAGATAGGCCTGCCAAAATTGCGGATTAATTGCGATCGCTTGCTGGTAAAATGCGATCGCTAGTTGATAATTTTTCTCTTGAGCGTAGTGCCATCCCTGTTGATAAAAATCCTCGGCACTGCGGTTAAAAGTGGGTATTTCCGGGGATAAACTGCGGTCATACTCTTTTCTTTGCCCTTTATCGCTCAAAACCCGATAAGCTTGTTCAATTTCCCGAAATTTTGTCACTGCTTCTGGATCATTGGGATTATAATCGGGGTGATATTGCCGGGCCAGACGACGAAAAGCGGCTTTTATCTGATTATTACTGGCATTACGGGGAATTTGGAGGATTTCATAGTAATTTTTCATACTTGAATGGGGGGAGAATTTTCAACTACTGAAAATTGTTGCCAATGGCTCACCGAAACGACTATCATTGTCAATTAAATAGCTTTTATTGAGAGTTGATCGCTTATGTCTGCCTACACTGCTTCCTCCCTGAAAGCGGAACTCAACGCGCGGGGGTGGCGCTTAACTCCCCAGCGAGAGAAAATTCTGCACGTTTTCCAGAATTTACCGAAAGGCAATCATCTGAGTGCCGAAGAATTGCAGGAATTACTGGACAAACGGGGGGAAGGAATTAGTTTATCGACAATTTACCGCAGTGTTAAACTGATGTCGCGGATGGGAATTTTGCGGGAGTTAGAATTGGCCGAGGGTCATAAACACTACGAACTCAATCAACCCTATCCCCACCACCATCATCATTTGGTCTGTATTCAGTGCAATAAAACCATCGAATTTAACAATGATTCTATCCTCAAACACAGTCTCAAACAGTGTGAGAAAGAGGGTTTTCAGTTAATTGACTGTCAGCTAACGGTGATGGCCATCTGTCCGGAAGCTTTGCGGATGGGTTGGCCGTCAGGAATACCGAGTAATTGGGGCTGCACGCGTTCGCTGGTGGATACTCGTTTCCAAAACTGCGAGATTCCCGAATCAAAGGAACCGGAACCAGAAAACTAGACATCTAAGCGGACATTCCCAACTGAAAACCGAGAGCCTTTTTCTGCATTAATTGGAAAATATTATAAAATCCGTTGGCGCGGGAAGGGGTAAGACTGACTTTTAAACCGGTTTCTTCGATAAAATCGGGGGTGACTTGCAGGATTTCCGAGGGAGTTAGTCCATTTAAACCCTCGATTAACAAAGCAACTAAACCCTTGACTAATTGCGCGTCGGAATCTCCTTTGTACCAAACCTGGCCATTTTCGAGGTCGGCAGTGATATAAACTTGGGATACACAGCCATGGACTTTATTAGCGGGTATTTTGGCAGATTCTGGTATTGGTTCTAGTTTTTTAGCAAAAGCTAGTAATTGTTCGTATTTTTGCTTAGGATCGGTACGACGTTTGAGGCGTTCGACGATGCGATCGAGATTAGACGGGAGCATATTGCGAGTTAAAATAGGAAAAAATTAGCCAATAGCTTTTTTATATTAGCATTCTCGCGGAGGTTGAGCGCTGTGGTTATCGGTGTAAGGACTGCCTTGGTCAAAGCGCCTCGAGGCTATCTGCTAGAATTGGCATCAATCAAACACCACGCTTGCGGGAGCTATGGATAAACGCCGTACCAAAAATATAAAATCTCCTTACAATCCTAGGCAATATCGGACTGCCGTTTCAATTTCTTGCATTTTTTCTTCGGATAGTTTCCCAACTGGTGCCGAGGGGAAGCGATTTTTATCAATTGAACGAATTTGAAAACCAAGAAAGACTGTTTCTAAAGGAAGCCCACTTTCATCAGTCGAAACGCGAACATTAGTCGGATAATCTTGGCGAATATTTTCTCCTTTCGTCCCCACCACTACCATCACCACTAAGGGTAACTGATGGATAATATCAATAGATAATACTAAAACTGGTCTAGTTCCTGCTTGCTCTTTTCCCTGAATCGGGTTAAGATTAACGAAATAAATTTCACCTCTTGCGATAGTCATTTTCTACAAACCGTCCATTTCAGAGACCATAAACTCCTGATTAATGGTAGCTATTTCTCCTAAAATATCCACATCATCTGCCATTATTTGCAATTGATCTTCATCAATTAATTGAGTTTCAATCGTCAATTTTACTTTAGTATTCGGCTTAAGATTAAAGGTTTCAGTAGGATAAAAAGCTTCTCCATTGAAAATAGCAGTAATTTTTTGATTCATCATTTCTGTACCAACATAAATCAAGCTTCTCTTACTTGATGATACCAAATAAAGTATCGAAAACCTCCGCTTCGAGAGAGGAAACCCTCGCCTCCTCTCCCGAAGCGGGCATTACTTCCGTGTCTTGCGGGCGACACCCCCTAGCATTAATCCGCCCAAGGTGATAAAACCGAGAAGGCTAGAGGGTTCTGGGGTGGTCGTCGCGGTGGGAACGGTCAGCACCGAGGAGATCCCGTACAAAGGGCGGAATGCTACCGGACCGTTAAACCCTGGACCAAAATCGCTCCCATAACGAATCCAAGTTACGTTCGTTCCATAGCTCGATCCGATAGTTACTGGTACCGACCCAAGTGGACCTAAATTAGGTTCCGACCAAGCAACTCCCGAAGATAAAGTCCCCGTCCACACATCACCGAATAAATAATGACCAGATTGCGACATCGAAATACCACCATCATGACAAATGATGCCAGCCGCCGGTATATGGGGACAGATATCGCCATCCCACAGGTCGGAGTTACCGAAGGCGATCAGTTTGCCATCTAGACCATAGATAGGGACACTCGTGTCAACTGTATTGGTTGAGGTATTGTCGATCGCATTCACACTAGCTGTCGAACCGATCACCTTCCAAGTAATACTAGCAGGGTCGATTCCTACATTCGTAAAAGCGTCATTTAATATTGTTGAGGTGTGCGCCTCATTGTCAACAAAGGTGTTGTAGGTATTTATGTCAGTGCTTGTTGCTTGAATCGTGCCATCCGTAACAAATACCAAGCGATACTGATTACCAGGACTAAGACCAGAAGGAATCAGTTGAAAAGCTTCTGCAATGCCAGAGATACCCAGAGTCGCAAAGGCAACCCCAGATAAAATGCCCATAATCGTTAGTTTCATCTAAAATTAAGCTCTTTGAGCGTTGTAAGGATTATGCAAGTTTTGGTTTTGGAACAAAGTAAATTCCAGAAGAACAGTACCCCCCGTACATTTGTCAAGTCTTTTACATAATTCTTAATATTTATTGCCGTTTTGCTCTCTGGCTCTCGTCCGGCTTCTCGATCGAATCGCTAAAATGATGGTGGGTGTTTTGAATGGAAGTTATGAGTGAACCGGTAACTCTTGAGGATATTTACCAGCTATTCCGCGCTTCCGCCGAGGAATATGATCGCAGGGCTGCCGAATCCAAGGCGGAATATGATCGCAGGGCTGCCGAATCCAAGGCGGAATATGATCGCCATAGAGTCGAAATAGAGAACCTCCTCGCCGAATCTAAACTAGAAAGCGATCGCTCGATGGCAGAACTGAAACGGACGGTTGAACGAACCAGCAAAGCGGTAGATAGTCTCACCACTCGCTGGGGTCGATTTGTGGAAGAATTGGTAGAACCGGCGGTTTTACGTCTTTTTCAGGAAAAAGGCATCGATATTAAGGAAGTTTATCCCCGCGCTAGAGTCAAGCGTCAGGGCATCGCGATGGAAATTGATATCCTAGCCGTCGATGATACCGATCTCGTGGTGGTGGAATGTAAATCGAGATTATCTAAAGATGATGTGGATGAATTTATCGAAAAATTGACCCGTTTTAAAATCGCTTTTCCCCATTATCAAAACTATCGAGCTTACGGTGCGGTGGCGGGAATTGAAATCAACGAGGGAATCGATCGATACGCTTATAAAAAAGGTCTATTTGTGATTAAACCCTCCGGGGATACGGTGGCTATTATTAATGATGCCGACTTTCAACCGAATACTTGGTAATTTCCCTGGTCAAAACAATCGCTATGGTTAACCTTTCCTACAATAAAAATCTCCTTCTTCCCAGTATCGGGAAATCGCTATTTAACCGCAGAGGAAAGGGCAGCGGCGGCGATCGCTTCTCAAGCACGTTTAGCCAAACAGGAAGCGGAACAAAAAGCCCAACGACTAGCGGAAAGACTAAGAGCGCTGGGGATCAACCCCTATATTTCATCGGGGTTGATCCCCAGCAATTTTAGGGGATTAATCGCGTAATAATTCCGGTTCGGTTAATTCGTCGGTCATTTCCATCAGGGCCCGTTGGACGGGTTTAATCATCGGGTCGTCGATATTTTCTACGGTATCGTAGCGGACGCGTTTGGCCCGTCTAGCGACTTGCACGACGATGGAGTAACGATTGCTGGCCGCATTCATCAGTTTATCGGTGAGATAAATCATCTCGGAGGAGTCGAATTTAAACCGTTTGGACATAGTTATATTTAGCCTTCTGGTGGTGAATTTGGCACTTGTCACTGATTTTAGTGATAAGTTTTATTACTCAGCCTACCTTACCATATTTTGTCAACCTTAAGGATAGGGTTATCCTTTATCTCGATCGGATTTTGTCAACTACTTTTTACAAAACTTAAATCAATTTTATACAAGTTTAAAAATATACAAATAAAGAGATAAATTTTGAAATAAATAAACCCAAAAAAGGGACACAATTGCGGGGGCTGTAAATATACTTGAACACATAACTTCCCCCTCGATTTAGCTTCCGGTGATGCTATTCCCATGGCCTTGACAGTGCCGGCGATCGATGGTTAAAAATAAACAGATGCTGGATCCCCATCCAACATCCGCGTTCTAACTCTGCACACATTTTGCTAAGTCCTCATGATAAGTTAAAAAACGCTTCCTTTTTGGGGGCGTTTTTATTTATTCGATTGAAAAAACCGATGACAATCATTACTAAAGCTGATAAGAAAGTGGCAAGTGGGGTGTGGGGTGTGGGGTGTGGGGTGTGACCCCCCCAACCCCCCCGACATCGGGGGGGCAGGGGGGGTGTAGGGTGTGGGGTGTGGGGTGTGGGGAAGAAAACCTCTTTCATCTCTGGTGGTGAAAATTTTTTCATCGGGACTGTCTCCTGTCTCCTGTCTCCTGACTCCTGACTCCTGAATACTGTCTCCTGAACTTCTAACCCAATGTTCGACAAAGATAAGCAAAAGTTATTTATTAACTCCAAAACTTTGAGAATATTTAAATTAACATTCCGCAATATTTATAAATTCTTAAGAATTAATTGAGAAAGATTATTATTTAACAACGATGTTATGCTGGTTACAGCGATTTGATAGAATTTCATAGTGGGTTGTTCTGTGCTTTTTTGGGCAGCAATGGTTGAAACCCTTGCCACACCTAGAAGGTAATCCTAATTAAGACGGGTAAATTAGTCAATTTCACCCACAACGATGATCTTTTTTTTATGTAGTTTTATTGCAAAAACAAAGTTTTTTTGACAAAAAGCACAAAGTATGATAGCAGCCCAAGGTATTTCTGGTTGCGAGTAATTATTGTAGAGGGGGGAGATGGGAGAAGGGAGATGGGAGAATAAATAAAAGCAATCTGCTGACGACCGAATACTGATAATTGATAACTAATGAAAAGATTAGCTTGGTTCGATCGCTTAGTGTTAGCGACTATTTTGGCTTTAATTGCGGCGATATCGTCGATTTTGATCCAGGGAAATCAAGTCCCGACCCGAGGGGAGAATTTTAGCTGGCAAGGGCGAAAAATCGGCGTTAGGGACAATTATTTTACTTTAAGTTTTAATCGACCGATTGACCGTTCCGACGTGGAAACCAGCTTGGTGATCGATCCTCCCTTGCGGGGTAAAATTAGCTGGTCTGGCGATCGCTTGACCTATACCTTGACAGAATTACCGATCTACGGCAAAAAATATCAAGTAAAGTTACCCATTGCCCAAGGTGAGGACTTTATCGGCGAATTTTACAGCCACGATCGAGCTTTTGCCTATATTGGAGTCAACCAAGAGGAAAGAGGTCGTTTAATCGTCTGTAATATCATTCAGGGGGCAAATAACGTCACAGAACTGAAAAAAACCATCCTTACCCCTGGGGATCTGGTGGTGACGGATTTTCAAATCTATCCGAGGGGGGATAAAATTTTATTCTCGGCCTTCGATCGCTCTGACTTAGGACGAGATACCCCAAAACAGCAACTTTACACAATTACCACGGGTTTAAATCATGACGAAAATGGTCAAAATTTGCCCAGTGGTCGTATAGAAAGGTTTTTAGATGCGAAAACCTATCAAAATCTGCGCTTTAATCTCTCAGATAACGGCAAAACCCTAATCGTGCAGAGAATTAATCATGGGAATCCGGGGGATGCCAGTTTATGGGTAATCAGCGATGATGGACAATCGCGACCGTTAGGAATACAAGGGGATAATTTTTTACTATCTCCCGAGGGTAAAAAAGCGGTTGTCAGTCAAACGGGAGGGGTAGCGGTGATTCCTTTGGATGTACAAGGGGGAAAACCGCAATTTTTGCATACCTACGAGAAAATCCTCGCTTTTTCCCGGGATGGTGGCCAAAAACTAATGGTAAAATCAGAACCAGATAATCAGCGATCGCTATTTTTGCTCAACGATCGGGGAGAGTCAAGACTACTATTAAGAACAGCTAATCCGATTATTAGCTGTGAATTTGAACCGCGACAGGAAAAAACCCTTTACTGTCTGAAAAGCGATCTGGTTATGGGCAGCGATGGCAAAGTGAAAGAAGAACCTTTTTTAGGTATTATTGAGCTAGAAACGGGTAAAATGATCCCCCTGCTGGCCTTACCTAATTATCGTGACGTGCAGATGAGTATGTCTCCCGATGGCGTGGCCTTATTATTTGATCAGTTAGCAACCATACCCTTTGGAGTCGGAAATGATTTAGTCACTGGGGAGGGGTCGAGCATTGCCGATGGTCGTCTCTGGTTATTACCACTTCCTGATCAGTTCAGTCCCAATAGCATCCCGAAAATTCTACCTCAAGAACTCAACGCTGGTTTTAAACCCCGTTGGCTGCCCTAAAATTATTGATCGGTAGCTATGTTATCAGGTTCCAGAGTTAAGTTTTTAGTGAATTTATGCTACTTCAGCGATTGGCTTTTTTATTGCGTCCTAGTGGCGATATCGAGATCGAGCGGGGGATTCGGACTTTATTAGCGATCACAGTACCGATTATGATCGGTGAGATTTTAAAGCAGTCGAAATTGGGGTTAATGGTCGGTTTAGCGGCTCAAACCTTGATTTTAGCCGATGTGGGGGGACTTTACTGCCTGAGAGCGAAAACCCTAGTCGCTACAACTATCGGGATGGCTCTAGCTTTGATTATCGGCACATTAGCCAGTGCTTGGTTAGGATTGACCGTCGTGATAGTTTTTTACGGGTTGTTTCTAGCGGGTTATTTGACGGTTTACGGGGAAAATGGGGCTTTAGCTGGGTTAGTAATCAGTTTATTGCTGCTTTTTGCTGTTTCTTTGCCATCGGGAGATATTATCGTCGCTTTACAACGGGCCGGAATCGCTGTGTTGGGAGGGGGATGGACAATTTTTTTGGCCCTGTTTATCTGGCCTTTTCGTCCTAATCAGCCTTTACGTCAGGTAACGGCGGAAAATTTTCAGGGTATCGCCACTTATCTCCGCTCTTTGCCCTTACACTCTCGTTCTAATGCTCATGAGGAGCCATATTTTGACAAAATCCGCCAGCTGTTGCTACGTTCGAGGAAAACTGTCACCTTGACGCGTCGGGGACGTTGGGGAAAGAATGAGCTGCGGGAATTGTTAATCGTCTTGATTGAAGATAGCGATCGCATTAATACCAGCTTAATTGCGCTGCGAGAATTGCTTCATCTTCATCCCTTGCCACAACTGACCACGGTGGGTATTTTATTAGAAGATATTCTCGTGCAAGTGGCGGAAATTAGCGAAGATATTGCTGGGTTAATTTTGGGTAGAAATAAACAACCGGATTGTGAGCGCTTGCAGCTATTACTCAAGGCGATCGAGCAACAAAAAAACCTGCAAGCTAAAGTTTTAGAAAATGCTCAGGACGATTATAGCAGTTATGTGGCAATTTCCCAATTAAATAATCGTTTAAAAAAATTATTTAAACAGCTAAAAATAGCCAGTGAAACAGCGCAACATTTGCGGCAAAGCGAGGAATTTTCAGATAAAAAGAATCCCTGGCAGCGGAACTTTGAAGGGATAGAAAAAGAGTACGGTCAAGAAAAAGCTTGGTGGGAACCATTAAAATCTAATTTTAATCTAGAATCGCCCCTATTTCGTCATGGTTTACGCTTGGGTTTGGGAAGTGCGCTAGGAGTTTTGATTTACAACAAGCTAGGAATTACCCATAGTTTTTGGATTGGTTTAACCTTAGTTATTGTGTTAAAACCAGATTTTAGCTTGACTTTTCAACGCTTTTTAAATCGGGTGTTTGGCACGATTTTAGGCTCGTTTTTTGTTTTGGCACTGTTGCGAATTATAGATAATCCGCTCTGGTTAGAAGTTATTGGGGTTATTTCTATAGCGATCGCTTTAACTTTGGTGCGATTTCACTATAGTTTAGCCGTATTTTTTATCACAATTTTTGCTTTAATTATCAGTCGTCTCGATACCAGCAATGACGGGATTAATTTAGAGTATATCAGAATAGTTTATACTTTAATCGGTAGTGCTTTAGCTTTTGCACTTTCCTTCGGTTTTTTACGGTTTAATGAAGATGAACGTTTTTCCCTCGCTGCCATTAAAGCATTAGAAGCTAATCAAGTATTTTTTCAGTCAGTTATGGCAGTTTATTTAGGAGAATCATCCTATCAAACTGCAAGTTTATCTTCCCATCGCAATAAAGCTCGACGAGCAAATACAACTATGCAAACGGCCCTACAAAGATTAATTGATGATCCTAGCACACCCTTTCCACAAATGGAACCGGCAATCACTTTAAGTAATTATATTCCTCGTTTTGGTCGCGGGGTGACAGTTTTATTGACGGAATTGGAACAATATCGCGGTAGTCCTCCCCATCCTAATCTGAGTCTGTTCACGCAACAAATAACCCAAGCTTTGACGCAATTAACCCAAGCTTTGCAAGCAAATAATCCTCCTTCTCCCTTACCTCCCCTCGAAGATACTTTAGAAAATATCCTCGATCATTTGCAAGAATTGCGAGAGGAAAGGTTAGTAGAAATTGCCCATCAAAAAGAGGGAACTAATCTCCATAAATATTTAGGGGATTATAATATTGTCACCACGGAACTTGTGGAATTATCCAGTCGTGTGGGGGTAATGAACACAGCAATCGATCGTTTTATTAGAAGTTAAAATTTAGTTATTAAGTAGGGTCTGCTGAAAAAGTTTTTCCTGGGGGTAGGAGTCAGTAGCCGGTCGTCAGGAGTCGGTCGTCAGTAAGAATTGCGGCAATTTACATTTCTTAAGATAGACAACAGAATTTATGTCCGACTACTTACAACAAAATTTTTGTAAATCTACTGAGTTGGTATTTTTAAAGGGAAACTATCTTCTAAAATTGGTCATTATTTCCGATTTTATCACTCAATTCAAGCCTTTGGGTAGGGTTGATTCAAGGTAGGGTTGATTCATGAATCAACCCTACCCAAACCCTGGAGCGCATTAGCTTTTCGGTGAGATGCTTACACGCGATTGTTCATATTTTTGTACCAATTTAAGAGTCACTGATAATTGCTGATTGTCTGTATTTCTGCAAAGGTGAGATGCAGCCATTTAGCAGTCAGGAGGAAAATCGATTAACTTCGATAATTTCCGTATATTCAAAATTATTAGGACTGCGTTTCACTAGAGAATAATCAACACCATGAAGATTAATTAAATCCTCTTGACAATCCGCTTTCGGAGAATTATAAACTAACACATATTCTTTACCAATATAGGGAGAAATCTCGGTTTCTACTTCTCCTCTCCATTGAGTTTTTGTCACTAAAACAATTAACTGATTGGCTAATTTAGGAATAGCGATCGCAACTTGCCGACGATAGATATGATCGAGACTACCAAAAGGGGAATCCATCACCAGAGGAAAAGTGCTGCTATCAATTCCCATCAAAGTATTTTTCTGACGACCTTCGCGCACTCGATCGATAATTCCCCCGATAAAAGATAAACTGAGAATCTGATTTTCTCCAGTGGAAGCTGCCACGGGAATGGCGAATCCTGTGGTATTTTCTAATAATCTTACCTCGTAATCGGGACTAATACGGGGAATATAGGGAGTAAAAGAAATTGAGTTAAAGATTTCCTGTACCCGTTTTTCTAAGGACAAACGAAACTGATTTTCTAATCTCCGTCTTACCTCACTAATGCGATTAATTGCCTCTTGAGTCGCTAAAATACGTCGTTGTCCTAAATTAGATTTTGCCTCTTTTTGTTGCTGTTTTTGTACCTGTTTTTGCAGGGATTCTAACTCTTTTTCATAGATATCTAGTTGATTTTTATTGCTGCCCTGTTCCAAGCGTAAATCTTTTAGGGAATCCTCGATCGCATCTAAGCGAGATTGCAGATTTTTAATATCTTCATCGGGATAATGGCGAAATTTATCCCGAACTTCATCTAATTCTGATTCTACCAAAGATAATTCTAAGCGCCACTGGTGAATATTAGCTTGATAATTATCCACTTCTTGCCAAAAATCTAAGACCCTTTTATCCATTTCTTTGACTGTGGAAGATAAGCGAATGGCCGCTTCTTCTACATCGGCCATTCCTGCTTTATTCATCCAATCTTGTACCTGTAAATAAGCTTGGCTATTTTTCTGTAATTCCTGGCCACAAATACATTTTTTCCGCTCTAATAATTGTTGGACAAATTGCTGTTTGATACCACTGGGTAATTCCCCTTGTTGTCGTAGGCGATCGATTAATTGCTGAAAATTTTGATTAATTTCTTTTAAAAAGACTTGATAAGCTTGCTGGGAAATTAATTTCTTTAACTTATCTTTAGTTCTGACTAAATCTTGCCGCAGATTTCTTTCCTGTTGTTCTAATTTTTCTTTTAACTGTTTTAATTCCTCAGCACCACTTAACTCTAATAAGCGATTAGTCACGGCTTTTTTTAATTCTTCCTGCTGGGATAACTGGTTAATCATATCCTGCTGACGCTGGGTTAACTTCTCTAAATCCTGCTCAATTTTACTTTCCTGTTTTAATAACTTTTTTAAATCCGATTCACCTAAATCTTTAAGTTCATCTTGTAAAGATTTTCTAGCTTTTTTTAAATGCTCGATCGCTCGATCTAATACTTTAACTCCCAATAATTCCTTTGTATCTTCGGCGATTTTACCTTGGCTACTGCTACGAAATTGATGATCGATATATTCCCCATCAAAAAAGAAATAACGGTGTAAACTTTCGGGTAAAATTTGATTAATAATATCCTCTGGTGGTTGATGGGGTGCGTACCAATTGCCATCATCACCAGCGTAGAGCATATATAAACTATTTTGACCGTATTGAATTTTACTATTTACATCTTGGTAGGCGAAAAATTTTCGTTTTACCTGATAGCGTTTATTTTCATGTTCAAAGTTCACTTCTGCTGAACATTCTATGGAGGTTCCCGTGCTGACTTCTGTAATTGCCCGTTTATTAACTAATAACTCTGGTTCGGCAAAAGCTGCCGTAAATTTTTCATAAAGCACCCAGGTACAAGCATTTAAAATTGTTGTTTTTCCCGCTCCATTATTGCCATAAATTACCGTCGTATTGCGAGAACTCGCCGCTAAATGTATCTCAGGAGTCTTACCATAAAATTGTCGAAAATTACATAACTTTATTGATAGTAGTTTCATATTTATATAGAGGGGATGATGGGGAAGTGGGGAAGTGGGGAAGTGGGGAAGTGGGGAAGGTGGGGAAGGTGGGGAAGGTGGGGAAGGTGGGGAAGTGGGGAAGATGGGGAAGATGGGGAAGTGGGGGAGATGGGGAGTGGGAAGTGAAGCATTTGGATGAAATTTCCCTAAACCCCTAAATCCCTATCACCCCAAAACCCTCCGCAACGCGCACGCAGTGATCACCCTATCTCCTGTCTCCTAACTCCTAACTCCTGACTCCTGATAACTGATAGCTAATCATTGAATTACTTCTTTAATAATCGTTAAAACATCATCATTGATATTGCGAGGATTGCGCTGGTATAACTTATCTCTTTCCAATTTTAAAACGCGATCAATGATTTTTCGCACATCTTCGGGAGCGTTTAAAATCGGTTCTTGGATATTTTCGAGATTATGATCAGGATTAGTCATAGGGCAGATTTTTAAATATTTACAGATGCTGCATCTCCAACAAAATCCCTGCCTGGGTACGTTAATCTATTACTAACGCACCCTCAGCCTAGATTGTTTCTCTAAACGAAACTTAAATAGGGTAACTTTTGTGCGGTAGATTGAATCAGATCGAGATTTTGTAACAGCTGTCCGCAGGTATCCCAACCCCCTTCTATTAACATCTGTCGGGAACCTTCATTCATAGAGACGGTAGCGACAAAATCCCCCCATTCCACCGTCATGGTTGTCAAGGAAAGATCGACGGGAATTTCGGGATTAGCTGCAATTAAATCCTGTAAATGCGCGATGGTTTTAGCCTCAGCAGTGACACAGGGAACCCCATTAGCGATACAATTGCCAAAAAATATTTCGGCGAAACTTTCCCCGATAATTGCTTGAATTCCCCAACGTAAAATCGCTTGCGGTGCGTGTTCCCGAGAAGAACCACAACCAAAATTACCATTGACTACCAAAATTTTCGCCCCTTGGTACTGGGGTAGATCGAAAGGATGACTACCCTGTAAAGCGGCTCGATCATCGGCGAACACTTGTTCTCCTAAACCTTCAAAGGTGATACAACGCAAAAAACGGGCCGGAATAATGCGATCGGTGTCAATATCGTTGCCTCGCAACGGTAAAGCTCGTCCAGAGATGGTTTTAACTTGACTCATGATCTTTTTCTAACTTTTACTAGCAGTGATAAAAAAGGTGGTTGCATCTTGCCATACTCCCTGATCGGTGGCATTTTTCTCGATTTCTCGGCGATAATTGTTTACTAGAGTCGCAATTTCGGCAGCCGATAGGCGGTCGCAACGCGCTCGCAACGCGAGATCGAGAGGGTTATCCTGAGGATGAAAATACTGCCCATACCAGAAGTTTTTGGCGGTTTCTAGGGGCAAATATCGACCTAGTTGCTCGACATTGACCGATATATTGGTAAATCCCGCATTTTCCAGCAATTGATGGCATTTTTCTGGGGTGGCGATGGGAGTATGCAGATTAGGCAACTCAAAACCATAGGTTTCGCGACAAACACCACTGATCAAGGGTAGGAAGTGGGATTCTAAATTATTACAGGAAAAAGCGACCGAACCGCCTTTTTTTAACCATTGATACCATTTTGCCAGCACTTGCGGGATATCGGGGAAAAGTGCAATCGCCAGAGAACAGGTAATCAGATCGAAACTAGACTCGGCAAAGTCAATGGCAGCTATATCGGCGTTAATTAGGTCAATATTCTCGATATTTAATTCTTCTAGCTTTTTTTCGGCTCTGGCAATCATTGCCGGTGTGAAATCAACCCCGATGACACTTTTTACTTTTGGGGCAATTGCGACCGCAATAAATCCCGTTCCCGTTGCCACATCTAGCACAGATTGGCTTTTTTGTAAATAGAGATAATTTACTAATTTAAGGGCGCGAGCTTGAGTAAAATCGTTATCGTAATCGTGACGACGGGCATAAAAATCAATTACTTGACGCTGATAATCGTTGCTCATCTTCTCTACTGCCCAATTATCGACAAAGACTGACCCAATTGACTTAAATTAAGAGCATGGCCGCCGGTAACTAGATAAACTGCGTCTGCTATTGTGCCAATTCTACGACAGAGATCGCCTAAACGATCACGAAACAGACGACCGAGGGGATAAGCGGGAACCACACCCCAACCGGTTTCTTCCGCTACCAGAATAACATCAACCGCCGCATTTTTGAGGGAATACAAGAATTGATCGCTGATTTCTAACCATTCAGCTGCCGACATTTCTAAACAATTGGCTACCCAAGTACCGAGGGAATCGATCAATAAACAGTGAGAAAATGGGCTATTATCAATAGTTTCGCTTAATTGTCGGGGAATTTCTTGGGTTTGCCATTGGGGGGAACGTCGCTGCCGGTGTCTCTCAATGCGATCGCACCATTCTTGATCTTTTTCATCCACCGAGGAGGTGGCGATATAAATAACGGGTTTTTGGCTGATTTTGGCTAAATATTCGGCCCATTCACTTTTCCCAGAACGGGCGGCCCCTGTAACTAGGATAATTTTTTCATCCACGATCGAGATTTTGGCAAATAACTAAAGTATATAGGGGAGAAAACTGTCCTATTCTGCATCATCAAAACGGTGAATATCATCATCTCCTAGATATTCGCCATTTTGCACCTCGATCATCACCAGAGGAATAGAACCGGGGTTTTCCACCCGATGACGGGTATTCATGGGAACGTATGTAGATTCTTTTTGTTTGAGGAGAGTTTCTTTTTCATCACAGATTACCCGCGCTGTACCGGAGACGACAATCCAGTGTTCACTGCGATGGTAGTGCATTTGGGTACTCATGTGATGGCCGGGTTTAATGACAATGCGATTGATGCGATACCGCGGACCTTCCTCCAATACCGTCACTGTTCCCCAGGGGGGAGTCCGCGTCATTTCTATGTCTTGGGGAGAAGGGGAGGGATCATTAATTAAGTCATCCATGGCGGTGGTCTCCAAACTTGATTAACATTCTAGTGGACAATAATCAGTAATCAGTGAACAGTAATCAGTTATCAGTGAACAGTAATCAGTTATCAGTGAACAGTAATCAGTGAACAGTAATCAGTGAACAGTGAAAAGACAGAAGTAAACTGCCATTTGATGATGATCACTTAATACACACTGCTCACTTAAAACTTAAAACTTAAAACTCAAAACTGATAACTGATCACTGATCACTGATCACTGAACTCTTGACAGATGGCTCGGTTTGTGCTAAACGATTAGCCATTTGTACCAGATCCACTCCAGTAGCTTGACGCAATTGTTCGGCAAAGGCAGTCATTTTGGGGACAAGATTACCATCACCTCCGTCCACTACCGTCACCGTTTGCACCTGCACTTCTGGCACACTGGCGGCCATTAATTTCAGCAATAACTCCAATTTTTGGTATAAAAAGATGTTTTTAGCGTTATTTCCCGCTCCTTGCCAAGAGGCTGCCAGTTTTTTGGTTCCTTCCGCTTGCGCTTTCCCCTGTTCGATAATTTTGGCTGCTTCCCCCCGGGCTTTTGCGATCGCTTGTTGACATTCCGCTGCAGCGGGGGCGATCACATCTGCTTGTAATTGCTGTTTCACCTGCTTAATTCGGGCAGTTTGTACCGCCACTTCGGCCTGTACTTTAGCTAAATCGGACATAACCACCGATTCTACCTCGGCAATCATGGCGCCGCGCTTAGTTTGAGTGTCGCGCACCCGTTTTTCTGCGTCAGCTTTGGCTATTTCTAAATCTTTTTGGATACGACGCAAAGCGGTTAGGCGTAGATTCTCGGAATCCTTGATAATCGATGTTTTTCGGGCTTTTGCTTCGGCTATCCGGGCATCTCTCTGTAATTCGGCTTTTTGCTTCCGTCCGATCGAATCCAGATAACGCACCTCATCGGAAATATTCTGGATCTGCAAACTATCCAAAACTAAACCCAATTTTTCCAGATCCTGTTCCGCTTCTTCCAAGAGACTTTTGGCAAAAGCAATCTGATCGGAGTTCGCTTGTTCTGGGGTTAAATTCGCCAAGACACCGCGCAAATTACCTTCGAGGGTTTCTTTAGCCAATTGTTCAATTTCCTTGCGTTTCTTGCCCAATAAACGCTCGATCGCATTATGAATAATCGGTTCTTCCCCAGCAATTTTAATATTCGCCACCCCGGTGACGATCAACGGCACACCGCCCTTAGAATAGGCATTAACCACCCTGAGATCGATGATCATGTTGGTCAGGTCCATTCGATACACTTGTTCTAGCATAGGTAAACGAATACTGCTGCCCCCTTTTACCAAACGATAACCGATGGTTTTGCCCGTGGCTGTGGGACGACGACTGCCGGCAAAAATTAAAACTTCGCTCGGTTGACAGATGTGGTAATAGTTACGGATGACCAATAAACCCGCACCTGTCCCTAAACCGAAAACTCCCAGTAAAA
This sequence comes from Microcystis aeruginosa Ma_SC_T_19800800_S464, assembly GCA_007095785.1. Taxonomy (GTDB): domain Bacteria; phylum Cyanobacteriota; class Cyanobacteriia; order Cyanobacteriales; family Microcystaceae; genus Microcystis; species Microcystis aeruginosa_E. The sequence goes on along the minus strand of SFBL01000200.1, from coordinate 11,427 downwards.
CAGCGATAATTTCCATAGATTTTATTACGGTCGATGCTCGGATCAAATTAACTAAATTGTATCGGTCAATTTCCAACTTTGACAGACCAGTAGTCTAGTAGGGTGTAGGTACATCGAAAATTAAAATAAGTAATGATAGAGTAAAATCCTTTAGTTTTATGTTGATTTCAATCAAATTGCTTCTAAAATGTACACATAACTTTATTCGTAGAGCAAATTATTCGATGTATGAATAATCTCAAAAAATCTCTCGGCATTTGTTAACCGTCGCTTCTTCTGCTGTGGGTGTCCCTGAACCTACGAGTGTTCTTAGTTATATCCCACTGGGCGGTTTAATGCTAGGGGGTGCTGTCCGCAAAGCGAGAAAATAATGTCCCAGAGAGAGGAGGCGCGGGTTTCCTCTCTCTTTTTTTGGGGGGTTTTAGCTTCAGGCTTCAGGATCTATCCCTAATTCCCGCAATCGTGCCGCTAGTTGTTCTGCTCGTTGTTTAGCCGCAGAAGCCTCTTGTTTAGCCGCAGAAGCCTCTTGTTTCGCCGCAGAAGCCTCTTGTTTCGCCGCAATTAACTCCTCATCGGCAAGGGGAATCAACTCTCCCTCCAGCGTCAACCAGCGTAACCATAGCCGCTCAATCCCCCGATAGGAACCTTGCCACAAACCCAAGCTCAATTCCAGTGGAGGAATCGGTAAGCGTCCCTCCACTAAAGCTACGGGTTGGTAATAACCACCTACCAGTTCAAACGCTTGAAGTTGGTTAGTATAGCGACTGAAAACCACATAGTAGGGAATCCGCAGAATCTGTTCATAAACTGTCCACTTAGTTGGCGGTTCCCCGGGTTGACGTAGTTCTTCTCCTAAATCTTGATTTTCCGTACCTGGAGACAATAATTCCACCACAATCGTCGGAGAAACCCCTTCCTGCCAAATCACATAGCTTAAGCGCAGGTCATGGCCATCGTAGAGGCGAGGAACACCAACCACCCCAAACCAATCGGGACGCTTGTACCATTGCGGGTGTCTGACATTGTAGTAAAGGTTGAGGTCAGCGGCGCTAAAAACTAGGTCTGGTTCCCAGTTGGGAGGCTGGAAAGTCAGCAGTAATAACTGAGGTTGTAACAGGTGAAATTCGTCAGGCAAACCGGGTTCCAGTGGATTGTCGCTAGGTAAATCGTACATCGTCGGCAAGGATTGCCGGGGGGAAAGGGGAGGGTGAGATTGGGGAATGGTGAAGCTAGGTGTAGTCATAATTTTATTTGAGAAAACGGGTTTATGAAAGAAACCCGTTTTCTAAATAGCGGTGGGAGTATGTCAAACTAAAAAGTAAAGCTTAGATAGCCTATCTTTATCATGCCAGATCAGCCAATCTCGATCGCCCAATACTACCACGAGCGGACCAAATACGACCCCCAGACGATCGCCTCAAAAAGTAAAGGTCTTGATTGGAGTCAACAACCCTATCCCTTCAAAGAATACAAAATCGGTCAGACTTTCGATCTCAAACCCTACCTCTCCCGTCAAACAGTTCCCCAAAAAGGAGACTTTTGGCGACGTATATCGCGAATTTTGGGCTGTAGCTATGGTTTAACTGCCAAAATCGCCACTATGGGTAGTCCCTTGTACCTGCGTTCCGCACCCTCTGCTGGTGGATTATACCCCGCCGAGGTCTATCTGATCTCCCGTGGCACGGAATTTTTACCCGCCGGTCTCTACAGTTATCAAGGTCAAAGTCACTCGCTGCTTTTATTCTGGGAAAGTGATGTCTGGACGAACCTACAATCTGCTTGTTTCTGGAATCCTGTTTTAGAAAATACCGATATCGCTTTAGTTACCAGTGCCATTTTTTATCGATCCGCTTGGCGCTACGAGGATCGAGCTTATCGGCGTATTTTCCTCGATACGGGGCATTTATTGGGCAATATTGAGCTATCAGCCTCGATTAATGACTATCGCGCTCATTTAATCGGTGGTTTTAACGATAGTCAGATGAATGAATTGCTTTATCTTGATTCCGAGAAAGAAAGTGTCATGACGGTGATTCCTTTGGCAGATCTGCTCAATATCCAGCAAAATCTCCCCCCTAGTACCACGGCACTCCCTTCGACAACCACGACTCTTTATCCCAAAATTGCCGAGGGGGAATTATTAAACTCTCTACACCAAGCGACTATCATAGCTACGGATGAGAAGATAGAAGCAAATATTACCCCGTCTAATTGGGAAGATAAATATAATTTTCCTTTTTGTCTAAAAGTTTCCGTGACATCCCGTCCCGTCAATTGGGGGGAAGATTTAATCGATCTGGAAAGTACGATGCTTAAACGCAGATCTACCCGCGCTTATAGTGGTGCTAGTCTCAGTTTAGACGAATTGCGAGCGCTGCTGCATTTTACCTATCAACCCCAAGATTATGCCGACCAAAATCTCGATCCCAATCCCGATTATTTTGCTCTGGATTTATTGGAAACTTTTATCGCTGTTTCGGCAGTAACTGGATTAGAGGAAGGCTGTTATTATTATGCTCCTAAAGCCCAAGAATTGCGGCAAATTCGCTTTAAAAATTTCCAGCAAGAGTTACATTATCTCTGTTTAGGTCAGGATTTGGGACGAGATGCGGCTGCTGTGGTTTTTCATACGGCAGATCTGTCTAAAGCTGTGGCTAAATACGGCGATCGAGTCTATCGTTATCTTCATGCAGATGCGGGTCATTTGGGACAGAGATTAAATTTAGCGGCTATTCATCTGGGGTTAGGGGTTAGTGGTATCGGTGGTTTTTTTGATGATCAAGTTAATGAGGTGTTAGGAATTCCCTCCGATGAAGCAGTTATCTATATCACTACTTTAGGCCGACCAAAAGTTTTTTAAGGTGAGTTTGATTAAGAATAAACCACAAAGGCACAAAGAACACAGAGGGGAAGATAGAGTGTTCTTGATTAAGATTCTCTGAGATTTTCCCTCTCTAATTCGATTAAATTATCGATTTTTTTTAGCTTGGCATCCCCAGCAAGATAACCGATCCCGCGATGTAAATGTAAGCGAAATTGTTGAGCTAGAGTTTCTTTATCGGTTCCTAATCCGTCTTGATGACAACGTTGTTTGAGGGCAATTAAGAAAATATCGGCCATTTCTCCCCCGAATACTTTCCAAGATAATTCTACATTGCTATCGGCAGGAATGGGAACGGGAGAGGGGAGACTCGGTTCAGCAAGGGAACGACAAAAAGCCCAACGACAGAGGATATTCCATTGGTCAATTTTAGTGTAGCGTTTTAATTTTATTAGGCTATCTTTGGCGGTTTGAGATAGTCGGAAACGTTCGATCGGTGATTCCATAATCTATAATTTTGCCTCGCTTGAATCCATGAGAAAATAGTTAGTTATTTTGGAAACGTGGGGAGAATTACACCCTTGGGAAGGATGGCAATCCGTGAATATCGGCAAGCAGGGTTTTCTTTAACGAGATGACTGGTTGATTAAGTTTAATTAATTGGGCGAGGATTTCTTGGGAATTTATCTCAGTCATAATCTTACCAAAAGTAGCGATCGGGGTGAATAGTAGTTTGACGTTGTTGGGAATTGTATTCTAGCAGGTATTTTCGGGCGATTACTTCCTGTTCTTCTAATAATTGTAGCTCATTTTGTCCAATTTCTGTATCGGTAGAAAGGAGGATGACTTGAGAGGAAGCAGCGGGAAAATAACGTTCAACTAAATTATGGCGATGGGAAGAATCTAAACGTCCGAGGGGTGTATCGATAGCGATGGGTAAATCTCGTCCAGAGACTCGCGCTAATCCCCACAAAAAAGCGATCGCTAATAGTTGTTTTTCTCCAGCAGAAAGACGGTGTTTAGGCACATTTTGTCCATCGGGACCAAAGAGAGATAGACCAAAAGTATCAGCATCGATCGCTATTTTCTGCACCAGATCGGACTTATGCAATAAATAACGAAAACATTCCGCCACTTCTCCCTCTAATCTATTTAATTTTTTTAAAGTTAAGCGTTCTTTAAATACTTTTAAAGTTTGCTGTGCTTTGACAATAGCATTGACGATATGTTCGTTACTTTGCGATTCTAAAGCTTTCTCACTGTAGGCAAATAATTCTTTTTTAGTTTTCTCAATTTTCTTTTTAATTTCTTCATAATTTTTGTGACTTTGTTCGTATTCTGCTTGAGCATTTAGATACTTTTTCTGAGCGGTTTTTAAGTTATTACTCAGGGTTTCGTATTCTTCGGGAGAGGCTGCTACTGCTAATTCTCGCTCTAAATTATCTAAGTCAGCTTCCAGATTTCTTAATTGTTCTATTGCTTGATGAGCGAGGTTAATTTGTGCCGGTAATTGATGGGTTAAGACTCGATTTAATAACTCGATCGCCTCCTCGTCTAAATCTAAGTAAGAAGTAATCAAAGAATCGCTATCCTCAGCTAAAAACTGATTTTCTTGCTGTAAAAATTCCCTAATATTCTCTAATTGTTCTAAAGTTAAATTCAGTTGTTTTAAATAAGCCAGTAACTTTTTATCTCTGGATTCTAAAACCGATTGAGCGACTTTAGCCGATTGAAATTTTAGCTCTTTTTCTCCCTGAATTTTAGCCGCTTCTAGGAGAGGAAAAATTAACTTTAATGGTAATAATTCCCCCGCCAATTGACCTAAATATTCCCTCTGTTTATCTAACTTTTTATCTAAATCCTTTTTTCTACTCTCTAATTGACTTCTTTCGGCGGCAATTTTTCCGCCATCAATGCGAAATTTGTCCGAGACTGCATCAAAATCATTTCTAACCAAATCTAAATTTTTTTGTTGAGTTTCCATCTCTTGCCGAGCCAATTCCAAATCTTCTTGGTACTGAGCTAATTTTTTCTCGATCGCTTCAATAGTTGCCAGTTCATTTTCTGCTGCTAATAACCGGCGCTTGCGACTAGCTAAAATATCAAGATCAACGGCTAATCTTTCCGCTAATTCTAACCCTAATAAAGTCTGCATCGAATCCTTAACGCTGTCAGGAGGTACATCCTGTTCTGCTAATTCTTTTACCTGTTCCCCATCAAATAAAAACAGGTTAGAAATACCCAAAGGCAATAAAGTTTCAATATATTCATCCCAAGTATTAGCTAAGGCAGGATCGGGCCAATCTTCATCTAAAATACCGAGAGTATCCTTACCATCTTTAGGCTGTTTTGTCCAGTATCTAACGATACGATATTGTCGCCATTGTTCATTAACTAGATGTTCAAAAGCCAGTTCAATTCTAGCTTGATCGATGAGGGAAGCTTGATGATTAACTGCTTGACTGAGAAACTCGGCATAACTTAAATTATTGCGAGTAGAACACTTCGCCCGCGCACCGTACAAAGCCAAACGAATCGCATCCATTAAAGTAGTTTTACCACCCCCATTCATGCCTCCCAAAAGGATAATCGGACAGGGATTATTATCTTTTTCGGGACGTAAATTAATCACTTGACGACCGGCGTAGGGACCGAAATTTTGCAAAACTAATTCAGTAAAAATCATTAACAGTCAGCCTTAGTTAAGTCGAAAGTTTTAGGGAATCTCCTGTAAAAATTATACCTGAAAAAGTGCGGCAGATATTTTTTTACACCCAATAGAAAAACCCCAGACTCTATACTATAGCATCGATCACCAGTGCCTAGATATAATTAGGGTCTGCGGAAAAAACTCTAAGATCCCCCCGCCTGTCGGCACCCCCCTTATTAAGGGGAGCAGGGGGGATCGAGTGCAAAACCTATCTTCTATTTAATTGCAAACAGCTACTTAATTAGAGTCTGCTGATTTTTACTTTCTAGTTCATTACTGGACATTAGCCTATTTTTTGAAAAAATCGCTATGATCGGCGTGAAAGTGCCAACACAGGGGAGAAAATTGCTATGATCACGATCGGCGAATATTTATTCCAGCGTCTCCATAGTTTAGGGGTTAATCATATTTTTGGCGTGCCGGGGGATTATGTCCTCGATTTGATGGATGTTTTGGTGGAAAGTCCGATCGAATTAGTTTGCACCTGTAATGAGCTTAACGCAGGTTATGCCGCCGATGCCTACGCGCGAGTCAAAGGTATGGGCGCTGTCTGTGTCACCTACGGTGTTGGGGGATTTAGCCTTGTTAATGCTGTGGTCGGTGCTTACGCTGAAAGAGTTCCCCTGGTGGTAATTAGTGGGGCTTCTGATCGCTCGATTCGCCGGGATAATTTATTATTACACCACACCACGGGCGATTATAATCTGCAATTTTCCATCATGGAAAAAGCCACCGTTGCCTCGGTTATTCTGACTAATTCTGCTCAAGCAGCCAGTCAAATCGATCAAACTTTAGCAGCTTGTTTGCATCACAAACGTCCCGTGTATATCGAAATTCCCCGGGATCTGGTCTATCGTCCCTGTATCCCCTCAGAAAAGCCAATTTATTTAACCGATAATCTCACGGATACCGCCGCTTTACAAGAAGCAGTAGAAGAAGCGGTTTTATTATTAGAAAAAGCGGAAAAACCAATTATTTTAGCGGGGGTAGAATTCCATCGGTTTAAACTCCAAGATAAGTTGCTGAAACTTTTAGAGGTAACGGGTTATCCCTTGGCTACCACTATTTTAGGCAAGTCGTCAATTTCGGAAATGTTGCCGCAATTTATCGGCACTTATGTGGGGGGATTAAGTCGCGAATACGTTCAGCAACGGGTGGAAAATGCCGATTGTGTCCTCTGTTTAGGGGCGATCATGTCCGATATGAATTTAGGGGGATTTACGGCTAATTTAAATCCCAATAATTTGATTAATGCCAACTCCGAGAAAGTAAAAATTAAACATCACTTTTATCAACCAGTATTTCTAGGTAATTTTATCGATGTTTTAATTGATAAGCTAAGTCACAAAGAAGCGGCTACACTAGAGATTAAACCTGCAGCCGAATTGAAAGATTTAGAATTCATCACCGTGCCAGAGCAAAAACTAACTAATGCTCGTTTTTATGAGCGAATGAATCATTTTATCGCTCAAGAATCTTTTGTTATTTCCGATACAGGGGATGCAATTATTGCCACGATTGATTTATTAATGCCTCAACAAACCGACTTTATTGGTCAAGCATTTTATCTCTCTATTGGTTATTCAATTCCCGCCTGTTTAGGAGTAGCTTTTGCCGCACCAAATACTCGTCCTATCGTCTTTGTGGGTGATGGTGCTTTTCAAATGACTGCCCAGGAACTTTCGACAATTATCCGTCACCATCTCAATCCAATTATCTTTTTAATTAATAATGATGGTTACACGATCGAGCGGGTAATTCAGGATAATATTTATAATGATCTACAACCGTGGAAATATCACCAATTACCAGCAGTATTTAACGGGGAAAGTTGGAGTTGTCAAGTCAGGACAGAAGGGGAATTAGAAAAGGCTTTATCGATTGCCCAGGGTAACATCGATCGCCTATCATTTATTGAAGTACATCTCGATCGTTTTGACTGTTCCCAAGGCTTAACTCGTTTAGGTCAAGCTATACGTTCACCCCATGCTTAGACTGGTTATGCTATGAGGTTTTGACTGTGTGAAGCTGCCCTAAGACACTGGACTGAAACTCTTTTGGGTCCCAAGAGTCAACAATTAAGATACAATCGGTATCTTAATCAAAGTTTGCCGGTGACAACCGCAACTAAAAACCCTATGAATGCTTTTTGGAAACAAATCACCCTACTGAACTTTTCCCCCGCTTCTTGGTCAAAATATAGCTATCTGCATCGTTTCGTCGGCCTTTTTAGTCAATGGCGACAGGGTAGCCGATTTGTGCAGTGGACAGAACTGATGGGTGCGCTGTTAATCTCTCTTCTTATCGCCACTGCGCCGTTTTTCTCCACCAGTCAAATCGGTTTTTTATTGTTAGCAATAGCGGGTTATTGGCTACTCTTAACCCTTGTGGACGAAGGCAAAATCGGGGTGACACCAATTCACATTTTAGTGCTTTTATACTGGGGAATTGCCACGGTTTCCACGGCTTTTTCTCCCGTTAAAACCGCAGCTTTGGAAGGATTAATTAAATTAACTCTCAATCTCATCTTTTTTGCCTTTACTGCCCGAATTATGCGCTCGCCACGCCTAACAAATTGGATTCTGACTACTTTAGTTTTAACCGCCTTAGCAGTCAGCATCTACGGCATTCGTCAGCAAATTTTTGGTGCGGAACAGTTAGCAACTTGGAACGATCCTACTTCAGAATTAGCGGGGGATACTAGGGTTTATAGTTATCTCGGTAATCCTAATCTATTAGCCAGTTATTTATTCCCCGGTATTGCTTTTAGCGGTGCAGCCTTGTTTGTGTGGCAGGGATGGCTACCGAAAATTTTGGCGGCTTTATTAACTTTAGCCAATGGTGCTTGTTTATTTTTTACCGAGAGTCGTGGCGGTTGGATTGGTTTGATGGTCTTAGGAATCGTCTTCTTATTGCTATTATTTTATTGGTTCAAAAATTATCTACCTTTATTTTGGCAAACATGGCTTTTACCCTTAGTTTTAGGTGGTTTAGCCGTGGTGATTTTAGGGGCGATTTTATTGGTGGATCCGCTGCGAATTCGGGTGATGAGTATTTTCGCCGGCCGGGAAGATAGTAGTAATAACTTTCGGATTAATGTTTGGGATGCAGTTATTCGCATGATTCAAACTTATCCGCTTTTGGGCATCGGACCGGGTAATGATGCTTTTAAGAAAATTTACCCCCTATTCATGAAGCCAAAATACACGGCTTTAAGTGCCTATTCTGTGCTATTAGAAATCATGGTAGAAACGGGAATCATTGGTTTTACCTGTTTCCTCTGGTTATTAGTCACAACTATCGGCCAAGGCATCCATCAAATTAAACTTTTACGCGATAAAATGGACAGTCAAGGCTTTTGGTTAATCGGGGCAATTGCCGCTATGGCTGGAATTCTCGCCCACGGTTTCTTTGATACAGTTTGGTATCGTCCCCAAGTTAGTACCCTCTGGTGGTTAGTTTTGGGTTTAATTGCTAGTCGTTGTTATTCCCCCGCTAGGGGTTTTGATCGTGGCAATTCTCTCCTCTAGGGGGGCGAAATGGGGGAGCATTGAGGAGTTATTTCAAATTACGGATAGGACTGCTAGTCAAGGGTATTTGAAGCTCGTGTCGGCGTAGGCGAGGGGGATTATTAAGAAAAATCACAAATCTCCCATCCTACCATCTCTCGGTGGCCAAAGCAAGAGATAATTAGATTAAATCGTTTCCCAGTTTCTTCTGCGCTTGGCGCGATTTCCCAACTGCAATAACGAGAGTAAATCCCTGTGGCCGTTATAGAGACGAGGGAGGAAAATAATGGATCGTTCTCTTAAGTGGGCCGTTGCGATTGTCATAACTCTAATCCTCGTGCTTTTCCCAGTCTTTTTCCAGGGCTGTGGGGCGACAGAGTGGAACCCGAAAGGAGGGAACGGTCAAGATACAATGCTAACCCTTACTCGCACTGACAACGGCAAATCCATCACCATGCAGGTCAACGACCTGCTGCTACTGTCCCTCGACGAGAATCCCACTACTGGCTTTCAGTGGGCGGTCGATGGTGGCGGGAGCGATTTAGTGAAGCTGCAGGCCTCTGAGTATGTACCTGCCATAGAGTCGAGAGTCGGCGGGGGCGGTCAGAGAATCCTGACCTTTAAAGTGCAACGGGCTGGGATAGACCAACTAAGGCTTAAGCTTTGGCGAGAGTGGGAAGGAGAACCGTCAATTGTCGAACGGTTTACTGTCACGCTCCAAGTCCGAGAGTAAAGGCTTCTCAGACAGCCGGGGGCTAGTGAGTAACGACTTAGGAGGAAAGGAAAAATGAGTGAAACATTTGTGATTCCTGCAATGGGGTGGTTGCCTGACTATCCCGATATTCGTGACCTGACACCAGAATCCGAGGTCATCGTACCCAGACTAAGAGCGTTGGGGCAACTGCCGGTCAAGGCGATGCTCGCCCAAGTGGGAGCGGAGGCCCCGGTGACGGCGCTGCCCGCCAGCGTGGACTTGAGGCCGTGGTGTTCCCCCATCGAAGATCAGAAGGATATCGGTTCTTGTACGGCCCACGCTGGGGTCGGACTGGTGGAGTATTTTGAGCGGCGGGCTTTTGGCAAACACCTCGATGCTTCCAGACTCTTCCTCTACAAAGTGACGCGCAACTTGTTGCACTGGACGGGAGATACGGGGGCTTTCCTGCGGACGACCATGTACGCCCTCACCTTGTTTGGGGTGCCGCCGGAAGAATACTACCTCTACAATACCCCCGATTATGACAAGGAGCCACCAGCATTCTGCTACGCCTTTGCCCAGAGCTTCCAAGCGATCTCTTACTACCGCCTCGATCCGCCCGGGACGGCAAGAGACGCACTGTTAGCTCGGATTAAAACCGAATTGTCGAAAGGTCTGCCCTCGATGTTTGGCTTTACTGTTTACAGTTCTATCAGTCAGGGCAACACGACCGGCAAGATTCCTTACCCGACTCGCGGCGAACGGGTTGAAGGCGGTCACGCGATCGATGCGGTCGGTTACGACGACAACCTCAAGATCAAGAATACCAACCCCGGCGGTATCGAAACGACGGGTGCCTTGCTGATTCGCAACTCCTGGGGGACTCGATGGGGAAGCGCTGGCTACGGCTGGCTGCCCTACAAGTACGTCCTCGATGGTCTGGCAACTGATTGGTGGTCGCTAATCAAGAGTGAGTGGGTCGATACGGGACAGTTCGGATAGGAGACCGATTCGATCAGGTGTGAGGGGCCAGATAAAGGCTTCTGGTGAGTTTTTTCAGAATAGGGGGGACGCTGGGAAAACTCACCGTTTGTTGAATTTTTTAGGGGAGGCTTTGTGACATACCCATCCCTAAAAGCGAGGGCTTCCTGCTTCCTCCGTTTTGATTACTGTTCTGGCATGGAAGGATACCCCTAGAAAAAAATCAATCGCTTTAATGGCGATTGATTAATTGGAAGTGACAACGACCCTAATAATTCCATCGTGGTCCTTTTTGGCCACCGGAGCGCCAACCTTTGGCATTTCTCATGTCGAGATGAACAAATCCTTTTTTTGCCCCGTACCCCAAAGCTCCGAACCAATGTTGATCAAGCCAAGCCTGAAACTTACTCAAGGATCCCGGATTGACCGGACGGATATCAACCGCGCGCCCGTAGAGATGCTGAGAATTCGGCGACCCACCCACGGCGCGGTTAACTTCGGGGGGGCGATACCAAGAAGTAACGACAATTGGAGCTCCCCACTCCTCGCGAATTTTGTCTAGTTCGAGCGCAAGTTGTAAAATATCGCGCTCGATATCACCACCCGATTGAGGAATCCGGCGAGCGTCTCCTTTCGTTACTTCTCCTACAGAAAAATATTTAGAGATTTTTTGAGTAGGATTTTTCCAGTTAATTTGTGTCTGAGTCATTGT
>SFBL01000020.1 GCA_007095785.1 Microcystis aeruginosa Ma_SC_T_19800800_S464 | reverse complement strand
TGAGTTAAAAGTTAAACTTCAAGTTTTTATTCAGGACGAATGTACTGATTAACTAATTTTTTGGGGAAAATTAGTTAACCCATCATTATAACATATAATTAATTTGCAAGAGTTCTATTGTAATCTCCATTGTAAGGCATTAGAAATAGTTAAAAAACCTTGCCCCGGGGGATGAACAAGAATTTCATCAGCTATATTGGCCGCTTCCATTTCATCAACAGGTAAGTTTTTATCTAATATAAAAGCGATTAAATCATCTTTGTTTCCCTGATTGTTTAAGATATTGCGGATCCCACGAGTCATCGGTCAATCGGCTGTTCTTTCGGCGCTGACAAAAATTGTCCTGATAATTTTTAAACTGGCAGTACGATTTAGGGTATCATCTAACTTTTGATAAACAAAAATAATTAAGGAATATCCCAAGCCAAAAATTTTTTGTCTTGCGGATTTAAAAGGACAAGATGATTGAGGTTGTTTCATTCTTGTTACTTTGATATCTACTAACAAATCAGGAAAATCAATCCCACTAGCTGAATTACCGTCAAGAAAATTATATTTTTCTTTTAGATATAGTTTAAACTTTTGTTCTAAGTAGGTTCCGATCGCTTTACCGTCTGTAACACCGTAGAGTGAAGATTCTTGATGTTGAGATTCCAAAGCTGAGAAGACGGCTGCCTCGTCACATAACAATTCTTGGGTCAATCTTGCCATAGATAATACAGGGTTTAAATCAACTCTAGCAGAAAAATTTCCTTAGTTGATCCCGAACCCTTCTGGGATAAACCGATAGAAAAGTGTATGCTAGGCTAGATTTAACCGGACTAAACCAAGAGAGCCTATTTATTTTTGACTGCAAGCAAAAATTTCTTCAAACCAATTAATAGCTCGATTTCCTAAAGCTTCTAGGGAATATTTTTGCTCGACTACTGCACGACAAAAAGATCGATCGATCCGGTCTAAATTTTTAATTCCTGTAACTAATCCCTCGATACTATCGGGTTCAACTAAAAAACCAGTTTTTCCATCTTCGATAATTTCTACTGGACCACCACGACGATAGGCAACTACGGGAACACCACAGGCTAAAGCTTCAATAACCACGTTACCAAAAGCCTCAACCAAGCGCGGGGTCATCAACAGGCCAAAACAGTCGCCTAGCTCTTTTTGTAGGCTCTCAGTGGGCAAAAACCTGCGATAATCCACTAAATCGAAACTGTAGGTATCCTGTAAATTTTGCCAGTAGAGAGGATCGGAAATATGACCGAAAACCCGTAAAGGTACGCCCAACCGTTGACAAGCGGCGATCGCATCCTGTAAGGCTTTTTCTGGGGCAATCCGTCCCACCCAGGCTAGGCAGGGGGAGGGTTCAGCCCGAAACTGATACAAAGATACGTCTAAACCATTAGCCAAACAGCGATAGGGGGGAGAGAGGGAGAAAGTTTCTGCTTGGGCGAGGGTGTGAAAAGCGAGTAAATGGGGAAAATTGCTGTAGGTTTTTTGAATAATATGATCCATCGCCAAAGAAACGGAAGCCATGCTGACTAAATGGGCGACGGGAGTGGCAAAAAAAGGAGTGAGATAAAAAGGCAGCCAATCGTAGGCAAAATTAACAATTAAATCGTACTGATTTTGTACCTGTTGGGCGTAGTGCCACATATTGGCCAAAACGGCATTTTCGGGCATGAAAATCGGGGCTTGCCGGCCTTGACTTTGTGCGGAAATCTGGGCATTTCCTGCTATAGTGATTAAGGGAATATCGTGCAATTGCGAGGCTTCTGGAGCCACTACCCGCACCGCATACCCTTGCCTAGTCAGAGTGCGAGCGAGATTATAAAGAGTTAATTCTAAGCCACCGCCGTCTCCCGATCCCAAAAATCCCACAGGGGTGGAGAGAAATAACAGTTTTCCACTCAATTTTGCACCTCAGTGGGTGTGGTTTCAGTGAAGGAAGTATCCTGTACGTCATCATCTTCCGGTTCACCGGTGGTTTCTAGGGGAGCAATATCTAAACGGGGAGCTAATTGCAGATTTAACTGTCTAATTGCCCAGCGTGCTGTTTCTTGCACTTCCTCATCGGAATCATCGAGGGCATGACAAATTAATTGACTAATCTGAGACATGATATCGTAGAGTCTGGTTAAATCCCGAATAGCATTTTTCCGCACTTGGGGATTTTTATCCTGGAGAGAGATAGCCAAAGCTTGGTTCATCGGTCGCAGGGAGCGGGTACAGATTTGAGCGAGAGCTTCTAGGGTTAAACTGCGTTCGTAGGAATCCCCATCCACCATACTATCGACTAAAGGCTGCATTGCCCTAGAATCGGACATCTGTGCCAGTTTCCAAACCGCCCGTCTACGGGTGCGGGGATCGTCGTCGCGGAGACTTTCAATTAAACGCAGGATTAAATCTACGTTCGGGATACGGGAGGTAGCTTGTACGGGCAAAGAAGGCTCGAAATCCTCTTCACCACTGCCATTAATGTCACTGCCAGTTTTGGTGTCCGCGTCGAAGGAATTGCCATTGCCCCTAGAAAAGTTGTCGAGTGGGTTTTTAGGAGTGACGTAAGTGGTTTTTTTTGTCCTTTTTGAGGCTTTGCCCTTAGGACGGTATTGAAAGAAAAGCGATAGTAAAGCTCCCAATAAAGCAATGGATAAGAAAGCCGAGCCAGCAATTAACGGTATTGGTGAAGTCTCGTTTTTGGCGGCGGCGTTGGCAACCGTGCCAGTTTGACCTAGATACTTCTGCGTATCAGCGATCGCATTTTGAGCAGAGTTATCGTTCGGACGTTGTGCCAGAGCTTGTTGAAATTTTTCTAGGGCGAGTTGGTAATTCTTTTGGGTTTTGGCCTCGTAACCAGCTTTCATCAACTGATCGTAAGTGGCGACAGTCTGGGGTTGCTCTAACCTAGGGGGAGTTTGGGCGTTAGCTGCAGGTAAAGTCTGGAAATGATAACCCCAACTGCTCACACCGATAGCTAACAAAAATAGTAAATTGGGTTTGATCATAGAATTAATTTAACTGTTTAGGGGGGGGGTAAAAGTTATGATAGCCTAAAAGCCATAAATCAAAAGCACTAAACTCCAGAGATAGGTCATCGACCACGATGATTGGGAAAAGCCCCCAGTGAGGGTGGGGCGAATAGTACGGCTACTAGGAGCGCGGATAGAGTCCACTGTTTAGAGCTTAGGGATTATCTGTGAAAAACTGGCTTAATTAAGCTTGCACAGGCGTTTTCCGCCACGTTCGACCTTGAATAGTCGTGTGGAATTGCCAATTAGCTACGGTTTCTGGATAATCGCCCCGATAGTGACCGCCGCGGCTTTCTGCTCGCAATAAGGCACTTTCCAGAATTAAGTCAGCGATGTCTAAAAGATTTAATGTCTCGATCGCTATTCTTATTTCTAACTGCACCGAGGGACACAAAAATAATAGTCCTTTGTCCGGGAGAAGATTCTGGAGAAATTGGCCCATCTTTAAGGATTCTAACTGTTGTTTCCACTGTTGCACCTGTAGGATAGCAATTTCTAACTCATTTTGAAATCGGCAAATTCCCGCATTTTCCCACATTAAAATCGGTAATTCTCTCCGTACTTTTTGCCAGTCTTCCTGTTCTTCCTGCCAGTTTTCGGCGATTTCTCGGGGTTTTTCTGGTCTTTCCCCAAGAAAGTTTTCTGGCTCTAGACCTATTTCAGCTAAACTTGCCGCAAAGACAATACATTCCAAGAGAGAATTACTGGCTAAACGATTGGCACCATGAACACCTGTACTAGCCGCTTCGCCAATCGCATACAAACCGGGTAGAGAAGTGCGGGCGTTTAAATCGGTGGCCACTCCTCCCATCCAATAGTGAGCGGCGGGGGCGACGGGAATCACATCCTCAAGCACATTAATGCCCCATTTTTGACAGATGCGGATAATATTGGGGAAACGATAACGCAGACGCTCCGGTTCGATTGGTCTTAAATCTAGATAGACTTTGGCATGGGCAGGATCGTCGGAGGTTTTCTGCAAATGGCTAAAAATCGCCCGACTCACCACATCCCGGGGGGCTAATTCTCCAGCCGGATGGTAATCGAAGGCAAAACGCCGCCCCTGGGCATCAATTAAATGCGCTCCTTCGCCCCGCACCGCCTCACTAATTAAAAACCGCGGCGCCCCCAGCACAGTCAAAGCGGTGGGGTGAAACTGAAAAAATTCTGGGTCGCGAATCACTGCCCCAGCACGCCAAGCGAGGGCGACTCCATCCCCCGTGCTAACGGCGGGATTAGTGGTTTGGGCATAGACTTGACCGCCGCCTCCCGTAGCCAGAATGACTGCTTGCGCTCGCAGCCAACAGAGATGAGCTTGATGGAGGAGACAAATACCTTGACAGCGTTGCCCTTCCGGATCAAGCCAGAGTTTCAGTGCGATCGCTTGGGGAATAATGGTAATATTGGGGCGCTCGACTACTTTTTCCATCAGGGTACTGACGATCGCTCTCCCCGTGCGATCAGCCGCGTGTAGCACCCGGGCCTGGGAATGGGCAGCCTCAAGAGTGCGGGCTAAGTCGTCTCCGGAGCGATCAAAACTAACTCCTAACCGCAGCAAATCAGCGATCGCTTGGGGGGCCTTCTCGACTAAAAACTGCACGGCATAGCGATCGCATAAGCCCGCTCCGGCTTTCAGGGTATCTTCTAAATGGAAAACAGGGGAATCTGCCGGGGACGTGGCCGCCGCAATCCCTCCCTGCGCCCAATCACTAGCCCCAGTTTTTAAATCTTCTTTGGTAATTAAACCCACCTTTAAGTTAGGGGGTAAACACAGTGCGGCATACAATCCCGCCGCTCCCGATCCCACCACTAAAACATCTTGATAACTCGGCAGTTGCGAGGAAACGACCATTGAGGGATGAATTGATAAATTCTATTTATTCTAGCATTTCATTTCTCTATAGCTCTGGCCAAAATCCCCAGTCTTTCCCTTGGGGCAGTATGCCAGATTCTTTCTTTTAACTCCCCCCCGATGTCGGGGGGCAAGGGGGGGTTGCCTCTTGCCTTCAGAAGCTAATCACTGAACAAGGTGAGCGATCGCTCACCTTGAAATTTTTTTAAAACCGTAATTAACTGGATTTAGTAAACTCCGGGGTTAAAACGGTCATCACCCTCGATAAATTCTTTAGAAGGCTCAGTAACGGTGAATTTCTCCAGATTAGCCTGTAAACGCTCTTTTTGAGTGGCCGAGAGTCCGGGGATATTGAGGACATCTTCCACTTCTTCGTAGGGAGCGTTTTTGATGATTTTACCAGCTAAATTGGGATAGAACCCTCTCAAGTCCCGGAAATCACGAATATCACTGTTATTAAGGTCGATTTTCGCCCCGAATTCTGTGGTTAGTTTGGCATCAGCCGCATTTAAGACCGCCACGGGAAGAGAAGGAGAGGCGATCGAGGTAAGATTGAGAGCTTGAGCGGGAACTTTGCCCCAAAAACTCCCGATAATCAAGGCAATTACCGCCAGCAGACGAACAAGATTCTTCATTGCAGTTGTGGTCTCCTAAAACCAAGGCAAATTAACGATCAAGACAAGAAATTAAGCCGTCAGCTTTCCGACTAGGCATAGGGTGGGGAATTGGGATTTGCCACCGCCGCCTAGCTATTAGCTGAACGCTGATAGCTAGTTAAAAAAGTTATATCATGCCATGCAGACCAGATCATAACCTAGTTTGCCGCCCTAGGGGAAGGGTTTTGGGTATTGGGGGATGGGGTTTTAGGGTTTTGCGGTTTTGGGGTTTGATCACAAAGAACAAGTTGGTTAGGACAATCTAAATCGCTAAAACCCGTTTCTGGCAAGGATTTTCCTGCTGCCATCTGGCTGCTGCTACAGTTGAATTTCCCTATTCCCCTATCTTCCCACTTCCCCCATTTCCTCATTCCCCTATCTCCTAATCCAATTATTACAAATCCCTAAAATTATCAATGACGAACAGCATTCCTATGGCATCATGAAATGTTGCTTGTCTTGAAATATATAATAAGGAAGACACAATTATGGCTCTCCAATTGGGTGATATCGTTCCAGATTTTACACAAGATTCTAGTGAAGGTCCGATTTCTTTTCACCAGTGGGTAGGAGATAGCTGGGTGGTGCTGTTCTCGCACCCGGCTGATTATACTCCCGTTTGTACGACGGAATTAGGTACGGTGGCTAGTCTCAAGTCAGAATTTGAGCGACGCAATGTTAAAGTGATCGCTTTGAGTGTGGATAGTGCCGAATCCCATCGGGGTTGGATTAATGACATCAACGAAACTCAAAACACTACCGTTAACTATCCGATTATCGCCGATGGCGATCGGAAAGTGTCCGATCTCTACGGCATGATTCACCCTAATTCCCTCAATAATCTGACGGTACGTTCGGTGTTTATCATCGATCCCAACAAAAAATTACGTTTAACTATTACCTATCCTGCCAGCACGGGACGCAATTTTAACGAGATCCTGCGGGTGATTGACTCCCTGCAGCTCACCGATAACTATCAGGTGGCTACCCCCGCCAACTGGACAGACGGCGGCGATTGTGTGGTGGTTCCCTCTATTCCCACTGAAGAAGCTCGCAGCAAATTTCCCAAAGGGGTTGAAGAAATCAAACCCTATCTACGCATGACTCCCCAACCTAATAAGTAATTAGTGATTGCTAATCGCTGAACCATATCCTAGAAAACTGACAATCCAAAAACCATAAAATCTTGAGCAAGGGTTAGCCATCCGTTTTAACCGGTGGCTAACCCTGCCAACAGGGTGTTTGTCCCCTTCTATCATTTATTAGTTTAATTGTCAATATATTTTTTCATGGTTTCCCTAGATGCGTTACCAGCAGTAGTGCCGAAAAGCAATTTCTTGGCTGGGTTAAAGACAATTCATTGACATCTATCTTAACTATAAGTTAAATTAATATTTGACAAAAATCGGCTTAAGACGAAAAGAACAATTAACATTATGGCTCCAAATGCTTAGTAGTGGTTAGTTTAGCTAGATTGTAGATCAATGAAATTATCTAGAGAGCGAGCAAGTAACCTCAAGAATTTTGGGTTAGATATATAAGTAAATTTTATTTTAAGTTTATTTAAGACTGTCATTACTAATGCAAGGCTGAGTCGGGGAGATTTTCCCGTAGTATCAAAAATGAAACTCGCTCCAATCGTTCAATCTGAGGACGAGCGAGAGGCAATTGTAGAGACTGCCGCTTTCACTGGCATTTAATTAAGAGGAACAACCGATGGCAACCTATAAAGTCACCCTGATAAATGAATCTGAAGGATTTAATAAAACAATTGAGGTTCCCGATGATGAGTACATTCTCGATGCAGCTGAAGAACTAGGACTGGACTTACCTTATTCCTGCCGCGCGGGGGCTTGCTCCACCTGTGCTGGTAAACTTGTATCTGGTAGCGTTGATCAATCCGATCAATCCTTCCTCGATGACGATCAAATTGAAGCTGGTTTCATCCTTACCTGTGTCGCCTATCCCAAATCTGACTGTGTGATCGAAACCCACCAAGAAGAAGCCGCTGTGGGCTAATCTCTCCCAAGATTATCAAAAAACTCCCGTTCAAGCCATGGCTTGAACGGGAGTTTTTTTATAGCTCAAAAATTTTTTTCCCTAAACCCTTGTGTGTTTTAGCTAAGGGTGCTATGATTGGTAATCGTGGAATTAATGGGTCGGTGCCCGAGTGGTTAATGGGGGCGGACTGTAAATCCGTTGGCTAAGCCTACGCTGGTTCAAATCCAGCCCGGCCCACCACGATCAATGCCCGTGTAGCTCAGTGGTAGAGCACACCCTTGGTAAGGGTGAGGTCATGAGTTCAATCCTCATCACGGGCTTTCTTTAAAACCCTCTCCCCAAGCAGGTTTTCTGCCTAATAATAGGTTTTTGCTTTCCCTGCTCATTGTCAAGCAGCCGTTGTGAGATTAAGTAAGTCTTCAGCACTATGGCGTTAACAAAAGTTCTCCCCTAGCCCAATTAGACATCGATCGCTTAAAATGGTCAAAATTAACTTATTTGTTGGCTCATGTCTCCCCTCGACAACATCGCTAAACTGTCTCACCTCACCCGCAGAGATGTTCAGAAAAATTGGTTGATCGCTACAGGAGTGGGAAAACCAATTCAACCCGTCACCCTCAATGAAAAACAATACATTATTTGGCCGGCCAGCAGACAAATTCAATATCTAACTCAAAAAATTATTGTCCCCGAACATTTAGCCGGTTATCCTTTAGAGGGAATGGAACTGAGATTAATCTTAACTTGGTGGGCGGAAGATGTCAAAATTTATGTTAATAATCAATTTATCCAAGCAGGAGACCTCTTTGATTCTTCCACTCGCATTTTACTTTCTAACTCGGTCTCTCCCGGTCAAGAAATTCTTGTTACTCTCCGTCTAGTCAGTCCCCATCATGATATTGGTGGTTTGATGAAATCGCAGTTAATCTATGAATATAGCCAAGGGATAGATCCTAGTTTTGTTGCTGATGAATTAACCATTCTTCATAATTATCTACAAACTTTTTATCCTGAAAACTTAGCGGCTTTTACCGCAACTCTCGATAATATTGACTGGGATAATGTCACCAACAAAGATAAATTTAATCGCTCCCTAGAATCAATTCGTCAATCCCTGCAACCCCTGGCTCAACCCCTCAAAGAACGCAGTTTTCATCTTCTCGGCCACGCACATTTAGATATGGCTTGGTTGTGGCCGTTGGCAGAAACTTGGCAAGTGGCAAAAAATACTTTTATCTCGGTTTTAAACCTGCAAAAAGATTTTCCTGCCCTCATCTTTGGTCATTCTAGCCCCCTAATTTACGAATGGATAGAAAAACATCATCCTGACCTATTTCAAGCAATTCTAGAGGCATACAAAGGGCAATCTTGGGAACTTTTGGGCGGGATGTGGGTAGAACCAGAAGTCAATTTAATCTCCGGGGAATCCCTATTTCGACAGCTGCTTTATGGACAACAATATTTTCAAGCAAAATTTGGACAAATCACTGAAACTGCTTGGCTGCCGGATACCTTTGGGTTTCCCTACCAATTGCCACAAATTCTTAAATCCTTTGGCATAAAATATTTTGTAACCGGGAAACTACATTGGAATGATACGACTAAATTTCCCCACGGTTTTTTCTGGTGGCAATCTCCCGATGGTAGTAAAATTCTTTCCCTCATGTCTCCTCCCAATGTTGCCGGAGTTATGGATACCAATCCAATTATTATGACCGATCATGCTCTCAATTGGGAACAGCAAACCGGATTAAAAGAGATTTTTTGGTTGCCCGGTGTTGGCGATCATGGCGGCGGTCCGACTCGTGATATGTTAGAGGTGGCCCAACGTTGGCAAAAATCTCCTTTTTTCCCCCAGCTAAAATTTAGCCAAGCAACAACTTATCTGGACAGTCTGGAGACAAGTAATCTTCCTATCTGGGATGATGAGTTATATCTAGAATTCCATCGGGGTTGTTATACCACCCACGCTGATCAAAAAGCCTATAATCGTTACTGTGAAATCCTCTTGTATCAAGGAGAATTATGGTCTTCTCTGGCTAATATTTTACTAGAGATTCCCTATCCGAAAGTCGAGATAGAATCCGCCTGGAAAAAGGTTTTATTAAATCAGTTTCATGATATACTGCCTGGTACTTCTATACCCGAAGTGTTTAGGGATGCCAATCAGTTATGGCGGCAAGTTATCACCACAGGTGAAGCAATTTTACATCAAGCTTTACAAGCAATTGCCACTCAAATTAATTTACCTAATCCCCCCCATCCCCAAGCAAAACCTTTTCTAGTTTTTAATTCTCTTAACTGGGAAAGAACCCAGGTTATCTCTTTACCTATAGAATCTGTCAATTGTTCAGTTTATGACTTAAATAATTGTCTATGTCCTTCGCAATTATCCCACGACAATCAGCTATTATTTCTCGCTAAAAATATTCCTTCTGTGGGTTATAAGTTATTTTGGTTAGTTCCCAATCAGCAAGCAGCCGAGCAAAATTTAATTAACTGCCAATTTATTTTAGATAATGGCTTGCTCAAAGTTACTATTAACTCAGAAACGGGGGATATAGATAGTATATTTGATATAATTAATCAAAAAGAAATCCTGCAAGCTGCTGGTAATCAGTTACAGGGATTTAAAGATCAAGGACAATATTGGGACGCTTGGAATATCGATCCGAATTATCAACAATATCCCTTACCTAAAACAGTATTAAAATCGATCGAATGCTTAGAATATGGACCCTTGCGCTGGCAGATTCGTGTGATCAGAAGTTTAGGTGATTCGCAATTTTGTCAAGATTATATCTTAGAAAAAGATTCTCCTATTCTCCAGATTAAAACTATTGTTAATTGGCAGCAGGAACATAGTTTAGTAAAAACCGCTTTTCCTCTTACCCTAAACAGCAATTTTACCACCTATGAAATTGCCTGTGGTGCGATCGAGCGTGACCACCAACCAGAATCGCCAAAATGGGAAGTTTACGCCCATAAATGGGCAGATTTAACCGATACAGAGGCAAACTATGGGGTTAGTCTTTTAAATAATAATAAATATGGCTATGATGCTACTAACCAGCAACTGCGATTAACTCTGTTGAGAAGTCCTCGATGGCCTGATCCCGAGGCAGATTTGGGGAAACAAGAATTTACCTATGCAATATATCCCCACCAAGGGGACTGGAAAACGGCGAAAACTGTCCATCATGCTTGGCAGTTAAACTCACCTGTAACCGTTATTTTTATTACTAATTCTTCTCGATCAACCCAGTTGCCACCTGTGGCACAATGGTTAAAATTCTCGGCCGATAACTTAATTTTAATGAGTTTCAAACAAAGTGAAACATCCGCTCAGAGTTGGGTGATGCGCGTTTATGAATGTCAGGGAGAAAACGCTGTGATTGATTGGCAAAATCAATTACAATTAACAATAAAAGAATCGATCGACGGTTTAGAAAGAGCGATCGATCCTATGGAGCAAATTTCTCCTTGGCAGATAGCCACATGGTTATTAAAGAATTAATCTTCGTGATCTTCAAAAGGATCGCTTAATTCTGCTGCTGGCGGCCCAAAAGCGGTATAAAGAGCTAAAGCGGTAATCCCCACCAAAGCGGCAGCGATCGAAATACCCAAAATTGTTGCAGTTTCCATAAAATAAAATTTGCTTAGATACAGTCTGTATCTTATCTTAACAAAATATAACCGATCTCGCCGCCAATAGCGATCGCTAATCTGGCCAGTTGCATTGCTGTTATCTCATGCCCGATAATGCTGAAAGGATCGACTCAATAGCGATCAAACTAAACCAGAAAAATTATTATGAAGAAACTCCTACAGGGACTAGAAAAGTTCCAGAGTGGTTATTTTGATGAACATCGGCAATTATTTGAGCAACTCTCCCACGGACAAAAACCGAGAATACTGTTTATCACCTGTTCCGATTCCCGTATCGATCCTAACCTAATTACCCAAGCGGAGGTGGGGGAATTATTCGTGATTCGTAATGCGGGAAATATAATTCCTCCCTACGGAGCAACTAATGGTGGTGAAGGTGCATCTATAGAATATGCTATCAACGCTCTCGGCATCGAGCAAGTGATTATCTGCGGTCACTCCCATTGTGGAGCGATGAAAGGTTTGTTAAAATTGCAGAGTCTGGCCGATGAAATGCCTTTAGTTTACGATTGGTTAAAACAAGCAGAAGCTACTCGACGTTTAGTTAAGGATAATTATAAAGAATTAGAAGGAGAAGAACTGATCGAGGTGACAGTAGCAGAAAATGTTCTCAATCAGTTAAGTAATTTGCAAAGCTATCCAATTATTCGTTCCCGATTACATCAGGGTAAATTATCTCTACACGGTTGGATTTTTCGCATTGAAACTGGGGAAATTTTAGCCTACGATCCCATCCTACACGATTTTGTCGCTCCCCATAGTAAAATTACCCATCCCGAACCAGAAGAAAATTTACCCCCCAGTCGTCACCTTCCCAATAGTCATCCCTTCAAGATTTCTGAGGATTATATCAGGACTCATGCGGACTTAAAACAAGCGAATCCTGCGGTTAATACTGTGGCGAAAAAGAATGGCTCCTCGACCCAAAAACCGGGCTACACTTATTTAGAACCCTCCCAAGCCGATCGCATTTATCGCGGATCGAGAAGTTAATTAGGGATTGCGGAAATTCTCTAGAGATGTGCTTATCTAGAGTGCCAGTTAATGGCAAGAGCCTTCGCAGTTGATAATGACCGTAATCCGGGACAATCAGCCTGACATCTGGTGACAGCATCGGCAAGTTAGCAACGCTCAGTGTTAAGAAAGCTAATAGCTATTGCTTTTTACTCAAAAAACATGGTATGATAGAAAATTGTCAGTTTTACGGAAGCCGATGAAAACGGAAGAGATTATCAAATCAATCGAAGCCGAGTATCTCAAGAGCGATCTGCCCATTATCCATGTCGGTGACACGATCCGGGTAGGGGTGCGAATCGTCGAAGGAGATAAAGAGCGGATTCAGCCCTACGAGGGTATTGTCATCGCCAAACGCCATGGCGGTATTAACGAAACGATTACAGTACGCAAAGTCTTCCAAGGCGTGGGAGTAGAAAGAGTCTTCCTGCTCCACTCGCCGCGGGTTGCCAGTATCAAGATCATCCGTCGTGGTAAAGTACGCCGGGCGAAACTCTACTATCTGCGCGATCGGGTTGGCAAAGCCACCAGGGTACAAGAACGTTTCGATCGCCCCCTCTAAAAATTTTCCGGCGACAGCCTAACCAAGAAAGTTGCACAATCGCCAACAACTACGCTATGATAATTAAAGGCCTTAAAAAAGCCAAATCGTTTAGCGAATGGGCGCTCTTAGTTCAGTTGGTAGAACGCAGGTCTCCAAAACCTGATGTCGGGGGTTCAAGTCCTCCAGGGCGCGTTTGGTAATCACCAAGCCGATAATTGCAAAGGACATAATCTAAATGTCTGAGGGTTAGTGTGGGTTGTCCGGTGAAAATGATAAGTTAAGGATAGCTTGAGTATCATTTTAAGGAGTAGCGATCGTGGCCAAAAAAGAAACCCTAGAAAAAGACGCGAGCGACAAGAAAGAGGGAAGCTCTTTTCAGGTCAAGGAATTCGTCAATGAAACCAAAGAAGAACTCGCCAAGGTCGTCTGGCCTTCCCGTCAGCAACTTTTGAGCGAATCGGCGGCGGTGATGTTAATGGTGACTTTAGTAGCCACTCTCATCTATCTGATTGATAAATTCTTTGCCTGGGGTGCAGGGAAGGTGTTCCCATGAATCTAGAAGAAGAGCAGTTTCCTGAAGAACTCAATCTTAGCGGCCTACCGAAAAAACCCCGTTGGTATGCCGTGCAGGTGGCTTCCGGTTGTGAGAAACGGGTCAAAGCTAATTTGGAACAGCGCATCCACACCCTCGATGTGGCCGATCGCATTCTGCAAGTCCAGATTCCCCAAGCGGCCACCGTCAAAGTCCGCAAGGATGGTTCACGGCAACACGGCGAGGAAAAAGTCTTCCCCGGTTATGTCCTGATCAGAATGATCATGGATGATGACGCTTGGCAGGTGGTCAAAAACACCCCCCACGTGATCAATTTTGTTGGGGCCGAACAAAAGCGCCATTACGGACGCGGCCGTGGTCACGTCACCCCGCTACCCTTGAGTATGTCAGAAGTTGATCGCATCTTCAAACAAGCTCAGATTCAAGAACCGGTCGTCAAAATCAATATGGAAGTTGGCGATCAAATCTTGGTTCTATCCGGTCCATTTAAGGACTTTGAAGGGGAAGTGATCGAAGTTAGTCCCGAGCGCGGCAAACTCAAGGCCCTGCTCTCCATTTTTGGTCGGGATACCCCGGTCGAATTGGAATTTAATCAAGTCGAAAAACAAAACTAAATCATGGCTAAAAAAGTCGTCGCAATTATTAAACTAGCTTTACCTGCTGGTAAGGCTAACCCTGCTCCTCCGGTGGGTCCTGCTTTAGGTCAACACGGGGTAAATATTATGGCGTTTTGTAAAGATTACAACGCTAAAACCGCCGATCAGGCTGGGATGATCATCCCTGTGGAAATCTCCGTTTTTGAGGATCGTAGTTTTACCTTTGTCCTCAAAACTCCCCCCGCTTCCGTTCTCATCCGCAAAGCGGCCGGTGTGGAAAGAGGTTCCAACGAACCCAACAAGAAATTTGTCGCCACCATTACCCGCGACCAATTACGGGAAATCGCTCAGACTAAAATGCCCGATCTTAACGCTAACGACATCGAAGCGGCCATGAATATTGTGGCGGGAACGGCCAAAAATATGGGTGTCAAGATCTCAGACTAAATCTTATTACGGGGAGAAGTTAAGCTTCGTTATTACCCAAGGAGCAACAAATCAGATGGTAAAAAAAGTTTCACGACGTTTGCGAGATGCCCAGGCTAAGGTAGAAAATAAAGCCTACGAGCCATTAGAAGCACTGACATTATTAAAGGAATTAGCGACGGCGAAATTCGACGAAACCGCCGAAGCTCATATTCGTTTAGGTATCGATCCTAAATATACCGACCAACAACTGCGGACAACGGTAAGTTTACCCAAAGGAACCGGACGCACGGTGCGAGTAGCGGTGATTACTCGCGGGGAAAAGGTACAGGAAGCGAACAACGCCGGGGCCGATATCGTTGGTTCAGAAGAATTAATCGAAGAAATCGCCAAGGGGATGATGGATTTCGAGGTGTTAATCGCCACCCCCGATATGATGCCGAAAGTGGCGAAATTAGGTCGTCAACTCGGTCCGCGGGGTTTAATGCCCTCACCGAAAGGGGGAACTGTAACCACGGATTTAACCGGGGCGATCTCTGAGTTTAAAGCGGGTAAATTGGAATTCCGGGCCGATCGCACCGGGATCGTTCACGTTCAATTTGGTAAAGCTTCTTTTAGTGCCGAAGATCTATTAGTCAATTTGAAAGCTTTACAGGAAACGGTGGACAGAAACCGGCCTTCCGGGGCCAAGGGGCGTTACTGGCGTACAGTTTACGTTTCTTCGTCCATGGGGCCATCGATTCCAGTGGATATTAGCGCCCTGCGGGATCTGAAATTAGCAGAAGGTTAATGACAGTTATTTTTTCTGAAAAGGCCTCCAAGTAATTGGGGGCCTTTTTTGGGGATTTTATCTATTCTAAGATCATTGATTTTCATTTTTGGGTTCTTCTATAATCAATACAGCATGATATTGTCCTTCTTTTAAATTTGAGGGAACTTGTACGGTTAATTGACCTTCATTGTTAACGAATGCTTCAACTTCAATGGTTTTCATGTTAACATATCTCTCTTCATTTTCTGCTATAATCTTAATGGTAGAAGCATCCTTATTTCCTAAAGAACGAGCATACTTTCCTCTCACTGCATTTTTTAAATGAGACTCCGTTAAAACCTCAGAATAATCATCTAACATTTCATCATCTTTGAGGGTATCATTGATTACTTTGTTCATAGATTTTTCTTTCATGTTTAGTTACTCTCCTAGCACTAATGATTCTGATGTTTCCTTGTCTTTCAGTATGAACAACTAAAAGCAAGCGGTTTTGACTAGAATAACCAATTGTCAAAAAACGATCTTCTAAGATTGAATGAGTAGGATCATCTAAAGTCAAAGAATAGGTATCTTCAAAGACAGTTTTAGCCTCATTAAAAGAAATATCGTGTTTTCTCAGATTTATCTTAGCTTTGTCTTTATCCCATTCAAAATTAGTCGTCATCATCTTAATTATACACAATAAATAAAATAAGTGGTATAAAAATTGCCCACCCTACTATGGTAAACCGTTAGTTAACTAAAGTGCGCTCGCCTTTGGCTAGATACTTTCGGGATCGCTCTATCTTGATGTTTATAGATGTTGGAAAAAAAACAATAAATTTGTGATACTGTTATCATTTTGACAAGTTATTGATGTTCTTTCTCAAGAAGATCGTCTATTATTAGAAACAAGATTAGAACAAAAGAAACAAAAACAAGAACCTTATGCTTGATCAGATTGGGAAACCACAAAAGCACGAAGAACAACCACAGACAGCCAAGAGAAGAACGAACTGAACAATTAATGAATGCTTGTTTCCCTAATCTTTCTGGTGCAATTAATTGGGAATTTCTGACCGATCGCACCTGGATCGTTCACGTTCAATTTGCTAAAGCTTCCAAAGGCCTCCAAGGGATTGGGGGTGTTTTTTTGGCTTGATCGCCCGATTGATATAGAATCAAAAGGCTACACTCAAGATTAATCGCTTGAATTATTCTCTTGTATCTGTTCCTAAAGCCAGCGTGTGGATTGTAGATTCCCCTAATACCCGTATTTTAGCCCCTAGTGCGATCGCACTAGGTAACTTTGATGGTTTGCACCTAGGTCATCAAACCGTCCTACAGCCAATTTTTCAGGATGAACCCGCTTATCCCACCGTTGTTAGTTTTACTCCCCACCCGCGGGAATTTTTTACGGGGGAAAAATGGCAGTTATTAACTCCTCTAGGGGAAAAGGTGGAGGTTTTAGAGAATTTAGGCGTTAAACAATTAGTTTTACTGCCTTTTTCTGCTCAATTAGCTTCCCTGACTCCCTTGGCTTTTGTCGAACAGATTTTAGTAGAAAAATTACAGGCCAAATTTATCAGTGTTGGTCAAGATTTTCGCTTCGGTTATCGTCGTCAAGGTACAGCCGAAGATTTATTACAGATCGCCTCTCAATTTAATGTTAAAGTCGAGATTGTGGCTTTAAAAAACTGTGGGACGGGACGAATTAGTAGTTCCCTAATTCGTCAAGCTTTGGCCGCAGGAAACGTTGAGCAAGCCGGACAAATGTTAGGTCGTCCCTACAGTTTAACTGGTCGTGTGGTCATCGGGCAACAACTGGGCAGAAAATTAGGTTTTCATACCGCTAATCTACAGGTTCCCCCCGATAAATTATTGCCGCGATTGGGGGTTTATTGCGGTTGGGTACATCTCGATGGTTCTCGCTTACCGGCAGTTATGAATATCGGTTATCGTCCCACGATCGAGGGAAAAACTATCAGTGTGGAAATCCATTTATTGGATTGGTCGGGCAGTGTATATGATCGTATTTTAACGATGGATTTAGTGCAATTCCTGCGACCAGAACAGAAATTTAATTCTCTCGATCGATTAAAAAATCAGATCGAGATAGACTGCGATCGCTCTCGGTTAATTCTAACTTCTGTCACCGACAACTACTAATATTTTTGGTATTCTCTTTCCACTTTACCCACCGCTTTCAATAAAGGAGAATCGAGGGGATCGATCCAATCAGCTACTTCTCGCGCTAATCCTAGGGTAACAATGCCTTGAGACGGTGGTAATTGACCAGCTAACGCCTGATTTTTGATGGTTTTCAGGACAGAAATTAAACCCTCAATCCGAGTCGCTCTTTCTGTTTTCCGCATCTGTTCGGCCACGGCAATAGCTTGGTCAATTGATTGAATTAATTCCCTCATGTTCGTTTCCATAATATTCTAGCGACAGGAAAGAGATGTAACGGTTATTGCTCGTCCCTCTCCCCATTGTATATTGGCGTCTCGCGAGTCTTTAATAAAAGTTTGCTGACCACCACCGGGATAACAATCAGCTGGATTCTGGGGGGCGACAATTCCTTGATAAACCGTTGTTCCCGCAGGTAAAGTCACCGATATTACTTTGGTTGCTTGATTGGGAGGATTCCACTTTTGATCGAGGGCTAAATTTCTGATCACATCCACATTGTTGGTATATTGATCCGTGGTCAGAAAACGACCTTTTTTGTAATTTTCGTCACTATAATAACGGAAAAAAGTCTGGGGTTTTTCTAGGGTAATTGCCTGACATTGGCTATTGAGAAAAGTGATGGCAATATCTGGGGGAAGGGGACAGGAAGGAGCCTGATCTTGAGCCAATATTTTCCCAGAATTGAACGTAAAATTTTCGGGTAAACTATTGGTTAATGTACTGGCAGCGATTCCTAAAACAAGACTAAAAACGAGCGAACTAGCTTTCATTTTCACTGAATAAGACAGGTCATTGGTTAATTTTATCATTTTATCAGACTGAACCGACTGAAAATCTTGATTTCGCCCACTGGCAACAATTCTTAACTAATTTTCTCCATCCTCGCAACCCTAACCCAGATTAGACCCCTAGCAGAAAATTTCTCGCCATTGTCTGTCAACTTTCCCCACTGGTTTGGGCAAATTAGGAAAAGAATCGTTAAGATCAAAAAAACTTAACATTAATCTTCTTGACAAAATACCCCATTTGTGCTATGAGAGACGCTATTGATATTTTGATGGAAAATTTGAGCCAGAGCATCGTTGGCCAAACCGAATCGATTCGCATTGTGCTGGTGGCTTTACTCAGTGGTGGTCACGCTCTCCTCGAAGATGTCCCCGGAGTCGGCAAAACCCTGTTAGCCAAATCCTTAGCGCGTTCAATTAACGGTCGTTTCCAACGGGTACAATGCACCCCTGACCTCCTCCCTAGTGATATCACGGGAACGACGATTTGGAACCCCAACAGTCGCGAATTTGAATTTATTCCTGGCCCCGCTTTTGCTAACGTCCTGTTGGCCGATGAAATCAACCGGGCCACCCCGCGCACCCAATCGGCACTTCTAGAAGTCATGGAAGAAAAACAAGTTACCATCGATGGAGAAGCGCGGCCGGTTCCCCAACCCTTCTTTGTGATTGCCACCCAAAATCCGATCGAATATCAAGGCACTTTTCCGCTTCCAGAAGCGCAAATGGACCGTTTTGCCGTTTGCCTGAGTTTGGGTTATCCCAGCGCCACAGAAGAATTAAAAATGTTACAAAGACAGCATTCTCAAGAGACGGTTAAATCCCTAGAAGCTTGTATTTCCCTAGAACAGGTGGGAGAATTGCAAAGATTAGTCAGTCTGGTCAAGGTAGCTCCTGCTTTACAGCAATATATCGTCGATTTAGTCCGCGCTACCCGTGATCACGAAGATATTAGTTTAGGAGTCAGTCCCCGGGGTTGTGTGGTTTTGCAAAAAGCAGTTCAAGCTTACGCTTTCCTCGAAGGTCGCGATTATGCTATCCCCGATGATGTTAAGTTAATTACTCCCTACGTCTTCTGCCATCGTCTGATTCCTAGTCACGGTCGTCAAGCTAAAGCTATCGTGGAAAGACTTCTACAATCGGTGGCGATCGAGGATCGCATCTATGCTTAAATTTCAGTTATCGATGAACGGTAAGTTACAGGGTATTTCTAAAGTAACCGTTCAGGGGGGGGACGAAATCTGGTAATCTGAGAGACATGGATGAAAAGCACCTACGGTTGATACCAGGAATTGACGCGGACGATTGGGAGCAGACCCCAGCCAGCGTCAAACAGCTAGTAGTGCAATTAGGGTTAAAGATAGAGCAGCTAGAGCAATACCTCAAAGAATTACAAAACGCAAAAGAAGGACTAGAGGAGAAAGTCAATCGTAACTCCCCAGAACTCCCATAGTCCACCCGCCGCAGACCCTCCCAACGTCGAGAAGTCCCAGAAAAAAAGCCAACGGGAAAAAAGCGAGGAGGTCAACCAGGACACGCCGGCCATAGCCGTCGTTTGTATCCAGTCGAAGCGTGTGATAGCGTCACTAACCACTATCCTGAAACTTGCAACTGTTGTGGCGAACCCCTACAAGGAGTGGACTCCAACCCCTACCGCCATCAAGTAGTGGAAATTCCCCCAATTAAGCTCCAAATTGCGGAGCATCGCCTGCACCAACTAACTTGCACTCGCTGCGGCCAGACAAGCCGAGCCACTCTACCGCTTCAGGTAGAGTGGCTCGGCTATGGCGAAACAGTCGTAGCCATCGTCTCAGTGCTGAGTGGGATGTATCGTCATTCCCATCGGATGGTGGTTTCGGCGATGTCGGACTTGTTTGGGGTGAAAATATCTCTGGGGACAGTTAATCGCCTGAGAAAAGAAGCCAGTGAGGCGGTCTCAGCCTCAGTAGAGGAAGTCAAAGCCTACATCCAAGCTGCGCCGATAGTGGGAGCCGATGAGACAGGGTTCGGACAAGGAAATGCCGATGGGGAAAATCCTCAGTCCAAGAGAGCCTGGTTGTGGGTAGCCGTCACCCCCTTGGTCAGCTTCTTCTGTGTGGAGTTGTCGCGCTCGACAGCGGCGGCTCAAGGGTTATTGGGAGAGAACTTCGAGGGGATCCTCAATAGCGATCGCTATAATAGACCTCCTGCAAAAGTCTTATTCAGCCACTTGATGATAGCCTAAAGCAAGTTCGTAGTTGTAAATGCCAGCGATTAAATTAAATCTCAGACCAAAACGTCGTCTCCGATTCCTGTATCTTGATGATAAAATTCTAAATCTCTTCAG
>SFBL01000002.1 GCA_007095785.1 Microcystis aeruginosa Ma_SC_T_19800800_S464 | reverse complement strand
GATATGATTGAATACCTGTTGGAAAATCCTATAGAGGTTGATAATTTAGAATTTATGAAACGAGAAGAAATTTATGACAGAACTTAAAAATCATAGTTGTTTTGTTGATTCTAATATTTCGCTTTATGCTTTTTCCACTTAATGTTAAAAACAGTAAAGTAACCAACTGCTTCTGCTTGGGGAAATACTGTTTTAACCTCAACTAAATTATACCAAATCCCTTGACTGGCCATTTTATATCAATTCTCTAAAGCTATTCGGGAATCAGCGTGTTTATTCGTAAATTCTCGTAGTCTTCGATAGCTGATGACGTGCATTTATAAAAACAAACATAAATTATCTCTGGGGGTTATTCGCTGCTAAAGTTGTTTTTATCTGGGTAAAATTACTGATGAACGATGATTGAGTTGCGACTCATTTCTATTAACGAATGTTGAGTAAAAAGTGCTTTTATTTGGGTGAAATTATTCTGAAATAATACTTATAATTCGACATTCGTAATGTTACCCGTAGTCACTAGCAGAAGCTTATAAGGTTCTTGACTAATCAAAAATGAATCAAGAAAATCTCTGTACTTGGTAATGACAATTCGATTTTGTTGAATTGAAAGAGCGTTAATTTCTGTATCTGTCGTGGCATTTTGTTGGGGTAAATCCTTAGTGTGAATTGTATCGTGACCAGCAGCTTGCAAAAAACGGGCTAAACGAACTGGCAATTAGGCATCGACTAAAAACTTCATGGTGCAATTTGGTAGATGCTTTTTACCTGAGTCAACCGAGTGGCAAACAGTAACGCCGCTAGAATATCCTCCCGTTCCAAATCATCGTAGTCGGCTAAAATATCTTCGATACTCATGCCAGAACTAAGTAATTCTAGGATAAATTCAACAGGATAACGCAATCCTCGAAGACAAGGTTTGCCGTGACAGATATTTAAATCGAGGGTGATTCGCTGCCAAAGTTGTTTTTCCATCGGTAATTCAGTTGCTTGTCATCGTCAGTTATTGAAAAATTTGACCTGCCTTTTTCCCCAAGGGATATTTCTGAGGATAGAGTCGCCCACTACTTTGTCCTTAGCTGCTATATTAACTGGTTAAACCGTGTTTTAGGGCAAAACGTACCAATTCCGTGCGACTATTAGTACCAGTCTTGCTAAATAAGCGACTGACGTATTTTTCTACGTTCCTGACGCTGGTTTCTAGACGACTGGCAATTTCTTTATTCATCAATCCCTCCGCTACTAAATCTAAAACACTTTGTTCCCGGGGGGTAAGGTCAATTTTAATCGGGGGGGGAGTGGTAGTAAAAGTGTTCTGTTGTCCCACCTGCTGTTTTAATTCCCGGATATCTCGAGCAATTTCTTCTAATCTAGCGTTTTCGCTGGTGGCTTGCAGGGATTGACGACGGCGCTCGATTAAAGACTTGATTAATGCTTCTAATTCTTCGGGATCGAAAGGCTTGGATAGATAAGCATCACAACCGGCATTATAACCCTGAATGCGATCGCTTGTCATCCCCCTTGCGGTGAGAAAAACCACGGGAATTGTCTGAAAACGAGCATCTTCGCGCAATCTCTTCAGAAACTGATAGCCATCCACCTGGGGCATCATAATATCAGAGATGACTAATTCCGGAATTTCTTGATTGAGCAAATCCCAGGCTTCGTTAGCATTACTAGCAGTTCTTACCTCGAAGTCATCCCCGTACTGTAGATATGCTTGCACAGATTCACGAACCCCCGGTTCGTCATCCACTAACAAAACTTTCGCAGGTGTGTCCATGAATTTCTCGCAGCGATCGAATATTGTCCGAATCCTATCTTATCAGCTATCAGGAGATAGGGGATGGGGGATAGGTGATAGGGGATGGGGTGGTGAGACAGCTTCCCCACTTCCCTATCTCCCCACTTCCCCGCTCCCCACTTCATAATTCATAATTCATAATTTATAATTCCCCACACCCTACTTCCCAGATCATCCTCAAGATAGTGACGCTGAGTTAAACTAGCAGATAGAACTAAAAAGTTACAAAAATCACACAATGATTTTATAATCCTTTCACCATTTTTAACAAATCCCGTGACCATTCTCTGCTGGCTCGATCGCATTAGTGCTTCTGATCGCCCCCTGGTGGGGGAAAAAGCTTTTATTGCCAGTGAATTACACCAGCGAGGATACCCAATTATCAGGGGATTTGCCATTTTTAACCGCATTTTTGCGGAATTTTTGGAAACAATCGACAATGCTGACTCGTTTCTGACTGATTTTCCGCAATCTTCCCTCTATTTAGACGTAGATAACCCAAAAGCTCTGCAATTAGTCGCAAAAGAAAGTCGGCGCGCCATTTTACAAGCGCAAATTCCTCCTCTCTGGTTAGAAGAACTAGCGGCGGCCGTGGCACAATTATCGATGGCTACCCTAGTATGGCGCTTTTCCCTACCTGCTAATCTGTCTCGGCGAACTCTCGGTTTATTTTCCGCCCCCATCAGTGGAATTAAAGCAGATAATCTAGAAAATGCCCTAAAACAAGCTTGGGCGGAGTTATTCACCGCCAGAAGTCTATTTTATTGGCGAAAAATGGGAGTTGGTTTAGAAAACATTCAATTATCTTTACTGGTACAACCGTTATTACCAGCCAATTGTGCGGGAAATGTGCTGATTAATGAGGATAACTGGCAAATTCAGGCGGTTTGGGGATTAGGACACAGTTTAGTTAATGGAGAAGTGGC
Source organism: Microcystis aeruginosa Ma_SC_T_19800800_S464 (assembly GCA_007095785.1). Lineage (GTDB taxonomy): Bacteria > Cyanobacteriota > Cyanobacteriia > Cyanobacteriales > Microcystaceae > Microcystis > Microcystis aeruginosa_E. Next base: position 13,749 of record SFBL01000002.1, on the reverse strand, counting down.
ACCGGATACCTATATTATCGATCGCTCCGGTCAATTACGCAGTCGGCAATTAGGCAATAAATCCCGCGCTTATTATCTCAATAGTGACAGTAATCTGCTTGCGCCACAATTATTAGCACCCAGTTTACAGGAAAGCCACTGTTTAGATAATTTCGCCATCGATCGCCTTTGTCAACTGGTTCAATCTCTACTGGCGGAAAAACCCACCCTAACCAGCATAGAATGGCTGATGATGCTGGATGGTCAAATTTATATTCTCAACTGTCACAGTCAGGAAATCACCCCCACTACCTCCAATTATCCCTTAAGAGGATTAGGGGCATCCCCGGGGTTGGCATCGGGAGTGGCAAAAGTGATCAGCAATTTCGACTCCCCAGAGGCAAATTTTCAGGATTGCATTCTGGTTACTACTAATTTACCTCCGAAAAAACTGCCCCATTTACGCCAAATTCGAGCAATGATCACGGAACAGGGGGGATTAACTAGCCATGGAGCCATCTTAGCCCGGGAATTAGCCATTCCTGCCATTGTCGGGGTGAAAAATGCCACAGAAATTATCCGCTCAGGGGAGATAATTTTAGTAGATGGTACGAGGGGAATTATTTCTCTGGCATCTCAGGAACAGATTTCCTTACCCCCACCACCCCCCAGAGAAACCGACGGGACGGCAATTGCTACCCGTTTGATGGTTAATCTCAGTCAAACTGAAAGTATTGCCAGAATCCAAGAACTGCCTATTGATGGGATCGGTTTATTGCGCTCAGAATGGATGATTTTAGAGTTACTTTCTCAGCGTAATCTAGAAGAATGGTTAACTCCAGAGCATCAAGAAGCATTGATCGATAGATTAAGTGATTTAATCGCACAATTTGCCCTTAGTATCCAGCCTAAGCCTTTATTTTACCGTTCTTTTGATCCTCAACATTCGGCTAAAGACAGTCGGGGAACCCATGGTTATATATTAGATCCGACTCTATTCGATCTAGAATTGCAAGCTTTACGACGGGTACAAACCACCAGCGCCACCAATATTAATTTACTGCTTCCCTTTGTCCGCGGGGTTGAAGAATTTATTTTCTGCCGGCAACGGGTACAATCGGCTTTACTCACTCAAGTCCCCTCTTTCCAATTGGGGATAATGGTGGAAGTACCGGGGGTAATCTTTCAATTGAGGGATTATGTGCAAGCAGGGGTACAGTTAATCGCTATTGGTACTAATGATTTAACTCAATTACTTTTAGGTAGCGATCGAGAAGATTTCTCAGAATATTTTAACGCCCGTCATCCCGCAGTCAGGGCAGCTTTAAAACAGATTATCACTCAAGCAAAAGTTTTACAGATTCCCTGTTCCGTTTGCGGCATGGCTATCGTCCAGTATCCTGAAATTATCGATGATCTGATTGCTTGGGGCGTGAATTCTCTTTCGGTGGATACAGAAGCAGTTTTAGCCACTAGAGAGGCAATTGTTCGCGCAGAAAGAAGGTTTTTATTGGAAAATGGCAGATAACCTCCGAACTACCCCACTTCCCCACTTCCCCACCTCCCCAATTCATAATTCATAATTCATAATTCCCACTACCCCACTTCCCCACTTCCCCACTCATACTTTGTGCTTTTTGTCAAAAAAACTTTTTTTTTGCAATAAAACTACACAAAAAAAAGATCATCGTTGTGGGTGAAATTGACTCATTTACCTGTCTTAATTGGGATTACCTTCTAGGTGTGGCAAGGATTTCAACCTTTGCTGCCCAAAAAAGCATAGAATAGCCCATTCTGAAATTGTATCAAATCGCTGTAACCGGCATAACATCGTTGTTAAATAAAAATCTTTCTCAATTAATTCTTAAGAATTTGTAAATATTGCGAAATGTTAATTTAAATATTCTCAAGTTTTTGGAGTCAATAGATAATTTTTGCTTATCTTTAACCAACATGGGGTTAGAAGTCAGTTATCAGTTATCAGTTCACTGAGAAAACTCCCCACACCCTACACCCTACACCCTACATACACCCTACACCCCACACCCTACACCCCACTTCCCCACTTCCCCACTTCCCCACTTCCCCACTTCCCCACTTCCCACTTCCCGCTCTGGTGCTCTTTTTAAACAGGATTTGGCATTAGATAAGGTTTGCTGAATAAATCTGAAAACTTTGTTGGGTAACACTTTTAGACTTTTTGTCAATCAAAAAGTACCAGATATGGGAGTGATCGGGGGGAAAATCCCTGGACTTTTTCCCTGAAAATTAGGTAATTGACCTCCTCAAAATCGGGAAAACCCTACACCCTACACCCTACACCCCACACCCCACACCCTGTCCCCTAATGCCTAGAGAATTTCAATAATTCCTTGACTGCCATCGAGACGAATTAATTGACCATCGTTTAACAATTTCATGGCATTATGCACATCCATAACTGCGGGAATTCCGTATTCTCTGGCAATAATAGCACCATGGGATAATTGTCCCCCCACCTCGGCAATAATGCCCACAGCCCGGGATAATAAAGGGGACCATCCTGAGTCAGTATAGGGAATAACGAGAATAGTATTGGGGGCAATTTCTAGATTTTGTAGGGTTGGCATAATTTTGACTCGTCCCTCCACTGTCCCCCCACTAGCGGCAATTCCCTGTAAGCGTTTTTTGGTAGTTAAATTTGAAACTAAAAATTCTCTTTTCGGGGGTTGTCCATAAACGATATAGGGAATATCGGTTAATTGAGAGTTTTCTTGGAATTGTTGGCGACGCTGACGGATAATCTGCTTAAGATGGGCGATTTTATTATTCTGAACCAACTGGGTAACTTCTGAGTAATTTAGATAAAATATATCTCCCGTCTCTGATAATATTTGCTGCTGTAACCAGAGGGTTTCCAAAGCGAGAAAATGCCAGCGTAGGTGAGCTAAAAGACGGGAGTAAATTTCAGTCACTTGGTTTTTGATATTTAATCTTTTTTGGACATTGTGGGAAGATTTGACTTTTTTATGGCTATTATTGCCCGGAATATCTAAGGGTAGTTGTAGCAGATATGGGGGATTTTCTCGCCATCTCGGTATCGAAATATCAGTCCCCACTTCGCTTAAATAACCGTAGGTTTCTAACCAGAGGGAAAAAGCTGAGTCAAAATCTCGATCAAGCGTATTTTTTCTCAGTTCAGATAGCGATCGCATCGAGGCTATTTCTGGTGCTTGGGAGTTATCCAATCTCTCAAAAGGTACTCGCGAAATACTGCGACGCAAAGCGAAGCTAAGAGGGGCAAGAATACTATAATAGGTAGCTTTTTTTAAGACGGTTAAAATCTCCTCAATTTGCTCTAAAATCTCCCCAGAAGATAAAGCTTCTAGGGAAGTAGCGTTAATTTTTTCGAGCGTCGGGATAAAATAGGTTTTTTGATCTTGGCTAAAGTCTTTTTCTAACTGTAATTCCCGTCCTAAAAGTTTTAATAAACCGGGGGAATTAGCCAAGGTTGCCGTTAAAGGTGGTTTGGTAAACTTTGACCCTTTGGTCAGGAATTCTAAGCTTTCTGGAGGTAATCCCATGCGACGGAAAATGGTTCCTAATAAAGAAGCATTAAAATAGGCTCTTTGATAGTGTAAAGTCGCTGTTTCATTGAAATCCAAATCGAGGACTTTTTTATCTAAAACTAACTGGAAAATATCTCCCCAAACTCCACAGGTTAAAGGACGATTAATCGACCAAGGTAAAGGACGAATCACTCCGGGGATAACTTCAGCTGCGATTTTTCTTGTCCAAATTGGCTGTAAATTAGTGATAGGACGGCACTGTAATAACCATAATTTTCGTCCGTCATGAGTCCATTCTATATCTTGGGGAATGCCATGATCAAGGGTTTCTAATTGCCGACAAAGATTAGCTACCTGTTGAATAATAGCTGGGGGAATATCTCCCGCTCCGATGATGATATTTTCTTCTAAATTAACTCGATAACTTTCGGGAGTGATTCTTCCCGATACAACTCTGGTGGCATCTCCGGGTAAAGCTTCAATAACCACATCTAAACTGAGAGGATTAATCGGATCACGACTGAAGGCAACCCCCGAAAAAACTCCTCGAATTTGTTCTTGAATTAACACAGCAATGGCCGTGTTTTCTTGACCTCGATCGAGTCGATAATTAACAGCATTAGGACTATTATAGGAGGTTTGGCAACTCAAAATCGCCGCTGCTAAATTTTCTCGATCGATGACGTTAAGAATTGTCGTATATTGTCCCGCAGATGAAGCGGTTTCACTATCTTCTCCAATAGCGGAAGATCGCACGACTAAGGGATGATTAATATCAGGATTAAGAGATTCTATTAACGGTTGTGGATCATCCCCCGGTGGTAAAACCCACCCCCTAGGAATGGGATAACTGGCACGCTTAAGATAGGCTAAAGTGGCGGCTTTTTGTCCCACTTTTGAAGCTGCCAGATTGTCATCAAGAGTTTGGATAGATCGATCTCCACGAAAAAAACGAAACATAGTTTTTGATTCATTGTTAACACTTGCTTCAGGTAAGTCTAAATCGTCGGCTATTTTTTGAAAAATTGCCCCTAATAAACAGGCTAAAGCAATGGCAGTTATAATATAACCTGAATCCTGGGGACGGCGCAAGGTGAGAATTAAAGCTAATAAAAATAATCCTACCAATCTACCCGTAGATTTTTCTCGAAAAATAGTAAAGCTAATCCCACTAATGATTGAGGTGAGAAAAACAGCGACAAAATCGTGAACAATTAATCCCCAGAAAACATTAGTAGTTCCTGCACCTTTTCCTAACCAATAGCGCCCCATGACTAAGGCAATTAAAGCTAATAATTCCCACGTGGAGCCGGTGGGAAAAAATAAACGGGTTAGGAGAATAACGATAATTCCCTTGGCTGCTTCCGAAATTACCGCCAAAATTCCCACTAATTTACCTCCATGGTAAAAAGCGGCAGTTACACCGATATTACCAGTACCTAATTGGGATAATTTACGTCCAGTTACGAGATAATTTATCCAATCAATCAGAGGCAATCCCCCGATAATAGGACAGACTAGAAAAATAAATAGGGATCCCCAAATTTCTCTCATTTAAAATGCGTCTTAGTTTACGATCTTGTCTTAGTAACGACCTTGAGAACATGAACACGAAAGCGATAAAATAAATTGATATTAATGGCTTAAAACCCAAGCAGATGGAGCAAATAAAGGCATAATTGCGAATTTTAAGCCGCGAAATCAACCCCTCAAACTGAAGAAAAAAGCGAAAAGAGTAAGGTGGACAATGCACACCCTACAGACTTAAGAAAATCTGATTGACAGTGAGATTTAATTCCGTGAAAGTCTGGGAAATTAGGTGATCGCTGTCTCGAAATTGCCGAATTTGATATTCTTCCTCAACTAAGCGACAAACAGAGATGGTCGGTTGTTTAGGAGTGCCGAGAAAATTACGCCCACCCAAGGCTGCATAATCGACAATCCAATATTCAGGAATACCCATTTCTTCATAATCAGGAAATTTTAAGTAGTAATCATCACGCCAGTTAGTCGATACCACTTCAAGGACCAGAGGGATAGATGCACCCTCACTAATAATTGATTCTTTTTTCCATAATTTTTCCTGAGCGAGCTTGGTTCGATTTAGCACTAATAAATCAGGAAAATAACCAGAGTTTCTACCAGCAGGTCTGACAATCGCTTGGTTAGGAATTAAATAAGGAAGGCCCAGTCTATCAATTATTCCACTGAGTTTAAAAGTTAAAAATCCTTTGATTTCCTCGTGTTCTCCTGCGGGTTGTGCCATTGCAATAATATTTCCCTTGTGTAGCTCATAACGCACTCCAGAATTTTCAGGAAGCCAAGGGACGAATTCCTCGAAATTAACAGTTTTAGTTAGGGTTTGGCTCATAGCTGGCAAAATAGCATTCTCTCTCTACTAACTTCCTTGGCTCTATTTTACCTTGAATGTAGGGTGGGCAATGCCCACCCTACAAACTCTCTACACAATCCGCGATCGCAATATCGCTGCCAAAAACGATGAGGACGAAACCAAAAATATAATTGGTAACGACGGCGAGGCCCATAAGAAGGATTGGAAGGAGTCAGTTGCCAGTTAGTTTTTAGATCTCCATTTGGCAATATTACGCCCTCATAAAATTCTTTACCACCGGATCCGCCTAGTAAGTTTATAAAGAGGTCTCCTTGATTAACGCTGAATGTTCCAGCCCATCCAGATAGAGTGTTCTTGCCATGTCTAGCTGCTGGTACGTCAATGTACTGCATGATGAAGTTGATGTCGTTTGATTGAGTCCAGTGCTTAATCCCACATTCCGCACCCTCAACTGTCACATAAGCTGTCCCCCTCCAGAGACTTGAGTAAAAATACTTAGCTGGTGAAGGTTTTCTCGGTGGCCGCTAGGGGGGGTCTTGAGACCCCTAATTATGAAAAAATAGGAATTGTTGGAAAACTGAGGCGAGTAGGGGACTTGCGTGGGAATAATATCCCAGCTTTGAAAATCGCTCTGTAGAAGAATAAGACCAGCCCTAAATGGTACATTATCAAAGCGCAAGTCCCTAATTAGAGATATTGACTGTCTTACAGGCTGGGATTAGACCTTTTCTTCGCACGGATTGACAACTTGGTTTCTGCCAACCACTTAGCCCAGAAGTAGCGAGGAAAGATTTTACTTCATTTTCCCCATCCATAACTGATAGTCTTCCTATCAGTAGTTGCTCGGATTGCTTCAAGTTCATTTTGGCAATTTTTTCTGAGAAGCGACCTGCAGTAAGGGTTTAATTGATTTTTGAGGATTTCTGTATGGGGAAGTCCAATAATACCAAAGATAGATGCCACGTAGATCAGAAACCCCTAGACTAAAGGCAGCAAAATAAACTCATTATTTATTTAAGGATGCGCATCTTAGCAATCCTTGACAAAATGATAGGTGAGTTGCTTACCCAGAGGACGATTCAGGAATATTTGAGGATAATTTGAGTAAACCGCCGAACTCAACAGCTATGTTGAGCAGGTTCGCACGTCCAAGACTGATGTGGTCGTTAGGGCAATCGCCCGGGAGAAACCAACATCTTGCAGTAGTACGACAAGTTACAAAACAATTGCTCAGATTCTTAAGTCCCAAAAGTAGTTGACTAAGGAAAAATCATCATGTATGCTAACATAAAAAACTTTTTTGATAATTGCGATCCGACAAAACCGCTAAATTACGGTAACACAGAAGACAAGAGTTATTATATCGATTTTACTTCTGTACGAGGAGTTGAAGTTATTAAACAACTCAAGGACTCTATTGAATGGGATACAAATCGTACTTACCAGCTATTTACCGGCCAGATCGGCTGCGGTAAAACTACAGAATTATGGCGACTAAAGACAGAATTAGAACAAGATAACTGGGGTGTTGTTTTTCTTGATGCAAGTATTGGATTAGAGATAAATGATCTCCGTGTAACCGATCTTTTAATATTCATTGCTTGCGGAGTTAGCGATGAATATATTAAAAATACCGAGGAAAATTTTCTGGAACGGCGCTTTCCTACTTTCCAAAATATATTTAATCAGATTCTTAACATTATAGACAGGAGATTGATAATATCAGAAATTGGATTATCGGTGGGTTTGGCTACGATTACTGCCCAAGTCAAACAAAATTCGACAATAAGAGACAGGCTAAGTAATCAACTTGGAATGTTTATGCCCGATCTTATTAGGGCAATTAATGAAGAAGTGATTAGATTAGTAATTGAGAAGTTAAACAATCAAGGTAAAAGAGGATTGGTAGTAATTGTTGATGGTCTCGATAAGGTGATAGATATTGAGCAAGCAGAATCTCTATTTATCCACCACACAGGACAGTTGCGTTCTTTTAGATGCCATATAATTTACACAATTCCCATGAGTTTGGTATTTTCTGATAGGTTTCAGGCACTCCTCCAGAATTTTGCAGAAACACCGAAAGTATTACCGATGATACCTGTACGTCGGCGCAATGGCGGTGAGCATGAGGAAGGAATGGAACTGCTTAAAGAAATGGTACTAAAAAGAGTTTTTCCAGATTTACAAAAAAATCAACTTTTTGAGCAAATTCCCTTACTTTTTGAAAGTGATGAGGCTTTGAACCGATTGTGTCGAGTTAGTGGAGGTCATGTAAGGTATATACTTTTATACTTGAGAGACTGGATTGTGCGCGAGGGACAATTACCCCTTTCCCAACTATATCTGGAGAGGATTATTGTGACATACTGCAGCAACATATGTTTAGGTATAACTGAAGATGACTGGAAATTACTGTGTCAAGTTGCGAAAACACAAGAGGTGGCTGGGGCTAAATACTACGAAAAGCTGATTCATAGCTTGTTTGTCTATAAGTACGACGAACAGGGTCAGGCGTGGTTTGATGTTAATCCGATTCTTGCAGAATCAAAGAAAATGAAAAAAGAATGCCAAGCTGAGATAGAGGAGCGTAACAATGACTAATTTAAACTCCCCCCAAGAGGTGGCTGCTCAGAACAAGGAATCTTTGCTGAGTTTAGCATGGGAAATCGAAAACTCTCAAGGAGAATTTCAGGTTATGTTAGCTCATTGCAACTATGCCAGCTTGAGCGAATCAATGAAGCAGGAATTACAAAAGATTTGTTCGATTAAATCAATTAAAATTGACGAATTCCCTCTACAAGAGTCGTCTAAGAATATCTATACTCCCATTGTCAATTATTACCAGACTAAATCACCCAAAGCTTTCATGGTAGTAGGTTTGGAGTCAGTGAGCGATCTTGAACCTATCCTGAAAGATTTCAACTCAAATCGAGAGTCCTTTCAGAAAAACCTTCCTTGCCCAATGGTCTTGTGGGTTAACGACCAGATTCAAGTGCAAATGAGAAAGCTGGCTCTTGATTTTAAGACTTGGGCAACAATAACTAAATTTGAGCTAGACGCTAACACATTAATTGAAGCTCTTAAGACCCAAGAAAAGCGACTGTTTTCCTGCACATTCAATGCTGGCTCAGGTAAATTTATTACCAATGATTTAATTTTTTATAAAGGTTATCAATTAGAACTTGAATCAGCTTTGAGAGATTTACAAGACTGTGGGCATGAGTTCACTGAGCAACTACAAGCTAGTATTGAGTTTTTTCAAGGTCGGCAGGATTACGCTAGTGGGATAACAGAGGAAGCTTTAAAGCACTATCAAAAAAGTCTCGACTTCTGGCGTAAAAATCAGCTATTAAAGCGAGAAGGGATTGTCCTATTTGACATGGGGCTTTGTTGTTTAAAGCAACCATCACAATTAACACGAGATGAAAGTTTAAGACAAGCCAGAGGGCATTTTGAGGAATGTCTGAAAAAATTTAAACAGGCTGAACAAGAAGAAGGAAGTTCAAATTTAGTCGCTAAATTCATCAATCAACTGTGTGAAGTTTTGCAACAAACCTCGGATTACTACCGAGACGAATTGGCGAAGCAAAACCAACTATCTAACCCAAATGGAGCAGCATTAAACCAATTGAATGAAAAACAGCAGAACATATTAGATGAACTAGATAAACTATCGCAAAAGTCTTTGGCTTTACAGCGACTAAATTCCGATCCTTTGAGAGAAGCTGAAGCTCACAAATTTATTACCTATGTCGCCGAGCAAAAAGAAAATTTGCGAGATGCTAATAATTCAGCCAAGAAAGGGTTAGAAATTATCAATAATCTCCAGAACATTTATTTATTAGTCATGGCAAAAGTCCAAGAAAAATTAGACCCAAAAGCTGCCATACAAACTCTGGAAAAAGCCAGAGAAAATGGACCCTTAGATGACCCAGAACTTTATATCCGTATTTTAGAAACTCTTTGGTCATTTTATTTTGAGAAAAAAGACTATCTACAGGCCTTTAAAATCAAACAGGAGCGACGTTCAATTCAGCAGCAGTTTGGTCAGCGTACTTTCATCGGCGCCGGATGTTTACAACCCCAACAACAAGTTGGTAAGGAGCAAGGAGAAGTTGCGTTAGAGATTAAGATATGTCGGCAGCAAGATATGGATGAACTCAAAAGGAGAATCAAAGATCGAGATCATATGCACAAGCTGACCATTCTGCACGGACTTTCGGGAGTTGGTAAAAGTTCCATAATATGTGCGGGTTTAATCCCCGCCTTAGAGCAAGATAATTTTCAAGGAAAGCAATGCAAACCAGAGATCATCACTACAAGTCCTGCTTTTGAAAAAGAATGGATTGATGATTTAAAAGAAAATCTCAAAAATTCTCATTATAAAAATTCTGATTATTTCTATGTGTTAATTTTTGACAATTTTGAGTTTTATTTACTCAATTATAGCCAGAAAGAACTAGAAAGTATTTATGAGTTGATAAAAACTTTACTCCAGAAAGATAATGTCCGTTTGATTATCTCTATCGGGGAAGATCACTTGTCCGACTTATTAGATTTGGGAAACTGGACTAGGTTAGATATTTTGAGCCAACAATTCCGCTACCGACTAGAAGATTTAACTAAAGAAGATGCCATGTCTCTCTTAACAAACTTAGTTAAAAAACCTCGATTAAACTGGGAACAAGACTTGATAGAAGAGATAGTAAAAGATTTGTCGAAAAACTCAGGTAAAGTCCGCCCAATTGAGTTACAACTTTTAGGTATGATCATTCAAGATGCTAGAATTACTAGGAGAGAAGAATATGAAGAACTCAAGAAAACAGGAATTGAAAGTTGGTTAGATAGAATTATTAAAGATTGTGGTACTGAGAATAAAAAAATTGCCCAAATTGTCCTCTATTTACTTACTATATCGGAAAAACAAAATGATATTTGTCCTCAAAAGACGAGAAACGAAATAGAGGATAAAATAGAAATCATTAAGTTGTTAGACTCAGAAAATACCGAACTTATCGAGGTGCAAGAAAATTCGTTAGATGTAGTGCTAGAAGTTTTAGTGGGCTGGGCTATAGTTAAAAAGATAATGCCTAAAAGAGCGAGACAAGTATCTATGACTTGCTCTTATCAGTTAGCTAACGAGACTCTGATCGAGTTTGTCCAAAAAATGTTTAATCGAGATAGTCATTTGACAGAACTTGCAATGAAACTCCGCAAGCCTGAAACAGAACTGAGAAAAGCTATTACTAATCAGAAGATAGTTCAACTTAATTCAAAAGCTTGGGCTTTATTTTTGGACAATGACCAACTTGAAGCATTATCAACAAGTGTTGAAGCGGGCAAAACATTTCTGGATAACGAGAAAATCCTTGACGGAGAGAATGAACTCAAAGAAGACACGACAAATAATCTCCGACAGATATACTCTGCAATGGAAGAAACCAACCGTTTGACAAAACATACTGGTAACGTCAATAGTGTGACTTTCAGTCCAGATGGTCAACTCATTGCTTCAGCTAGTGCAGATAGGACGATTAGACTTTGGTCTCGTGAAGGCTGAATGGACATAAAGATTGGGTGAGAGATGTCTGTTTCAGTCCAGATGGTCAACTCATTGCTTCAGCTAGTGCAGATAGGACGATTAGACTTTGGTCTCGTGAAGGTGAGGAGATAAAGATAGCTCCAATGGAACATCAGGATAGAGTCAACAGTATCAGTTTTAGTCCAGACGGTAAGATTATTGTTTCCAGCAGTGATGATCATACCATTAAACTCTGGGATATTAACCGTGATTTGTCAGAGGGAATTTCGGTATCTTTAAGAAAAACTTTTTTCAAACACGCTTTAGATCATCAAGATGGACATTCTGGTTCAGTTAACAGCGCAATTTTCAGTCCTCCTAATATTCGTTATGGTATTGAAGATCAAATAATTGCTTCAGCAAGCGATGATGAAACTATCAAGCTTTGGAGTCTCGATGGCAAATGCCTTGCCACTCTTAAAGGGCATCAGGGAATTGTAAGATGGGCAACATTTAGTCAAAATGGTCAACTTCTTGCTTCAGCTAGTGATGATTACACTGTCAAAATCTGGGGTATTGACTACACTCTATTCACAAATTCTGACGGAAAAACTGATTGCAAAATTAATGGTACTTTACTGACAACTTTTAAGGGGCATCATGATTGGGTCTGGGACGTAAATTTTAGCTTTATTTCTGACAGTAAACTACTGGCATCAGCTAGTGACGATAACAGTATTAAACTTTGGAATCTTGATGTCCAATTTCCTCAAAATATGCAAGCGCACCAAGAAAAAGTTTGGGCGGTGAGCTTTAGTTCAGATAGTCAATTCCTAGCCACAGCTAGTTCTGACAAAACCGTTAAGATATGGAATCTTGAAGAGAAGAAACTACTTAAAACATTAGACGAACATACTGATTGGGTATGGACTGTTAATTTCAGTCCCGATGGCAAGTTTCTTGCTTCAGGTGGTGGGGACAAAAGTTTGAAAATATGGAAGGTAGGTGAAAGTATTTCTGAAATTTCTCTGATAGAAGATATTAATATTCAAAATCACAAATATACTAACTATGCTCATAAGGATTGTATCTGTTGTGTAAAATTTAGCCCTAATAGTCAACTACTGGCTTCTGCCAGTGCTGATAATACTATCAAGCTTTGGGATATTAAAGGCAATTATATTAATACATTAAAAGGCCATGAAGATAAAGTTTATAGTATTTATTTTAGCTCCGATGGAGAAAAAATTATTTCGGTTAGTGCTGACAAAACTATTAAACTTTGGTCATGTTCTACTGGTGAAGAAATCAAGACTTTTTGTGGGCATAAAGAGTGGGTCAATTATGCAACATTTAGTCCAGATGATCAATATATTGCCTCAGCCAGTAATGACAATACCATCAGAATTTGGGATATTAATGGAAAAAGTAAAATTATTGGACGACATCGAGGAAAAGTCTGGAGTGTCCGCTTCATCAACGAGAAAACTTTAGTTTCAGCTAGTGAGGATAAGACGCTGAAATTATGGACATTAAAAGAAGGATTTTGGAAGCTAGAGAAAGAAGAAGTAGGAATAATGCAGCCTAACCCAATCAAGGGAATTAGTAATAAAATTACTAATGTAAAGCTAAGTCCAAATCGAAAAATACTAGCTGCGCCAACTAACGATGGTATTATCCAAATTTGGAATATCGAAAAGTTGAAAATTGAACCTCTTGAGTTGAAGTCGTTACTGAACAAGGGGGAAGATTGGCTCAAGAATTATCGGAGAAGCAGAGTTGAGCAACCCCCAACCCAATAGACCTCGACCTAATATTATCTTTCTAGTTAACCCCAGTTCAGGATAACGCTATCTTATCGGACTGTTGGAGAACCTTTGCTAACTCTGGATTCTGACCCCTTTAGTTAACAGGCTCTGCCGCAAGCACTCGCTTTGCGAGACCGCATCCAAGTATAGGTCAACCTTGTTCGTTCAGGTGTCCTATCAATTAGCGATCACCAGATTTATAGCGATCGCCAAGTTGTCCGTTTGTTCTGGAAGTTTGATACCAAATCTGTTTTTAATATAGCGGTATGCAGTCGAATGAGGTACACTGCAACAAGCTATAAGTCAGTCTAGGCAAGACGATGGTCTGGATCTCACTCAAGCGAATATCGCTATAGTACGATTAACTCCCAAGTTATAAATTGTTTCCCCCTGCTCCCCTATAGTTAGTAAAAGTATGGTCAAATATAGACAGACTGAATTCCATTTCAGAAATTCCCTTCACTTTTACTTCGAGAGATTGATTCTCCTTGGGTGAACTACGCACCTCTCTATCCCATAGCGGTTAAACGCATTTGG